>JAHWJF010000255.1 GCA_019348515.1 Chloroflexota bacterium
GCGTACGATCGGTAATGTCGCGGACGTAGCCGGTGAACAGCGGTGGGCCGTCGGCCGGGACACGCGTGACGGCCAGCTCGACGGGGAACTCGGTGCCGTCGGCTCGCATCGCCGTCATCTCCACCCGGCGGTCGAGCACCGGGCCATCGCCGCCGGCGATGGCGCGCGCCAGACCCTGGCGATGCCGGTCGCGCAGGGGCGGGGGCACGATGATCTCAGCCAGCTCCCGGCCCATCGCCTCCTCCCGAGCGTATCCGAAGATCCGCTCCGCTGCCGGGTTGAACTCGACGATGCAGCCGTTGTGGTCGATCGTGATGACGGCGTCGAGCGCCGAGGCCAGGATCGCGGCCGTGCGCGCCGCCGACTCGCGCACTGTCACTTCCGCCCGCGTGCGCTCGACGAACTGCCCGATCTGGCCGCCGAGGGCTGCCGCCATCTCGAGCAACTCCGGGTCGTGGTCACGGACCTGCCGGCCAAAGAACTCGAGCACCCCGACGACATCCCCCCCAACCAGGATGGGCAGCCCGAAGCCGCCGCGCAGTCCCTCCGCGGCGGCGACCGCGAGGCGCGGAAAGTCAGCCTCCGTTGTCGCATCGGTGATCCAGACTGGCTGCCTCGTCGCCCAGGCTCGGCCCGGGAGCCCAACACCACGGGCGAAGACGACCCGCTGGTTGGCAGCCTCCAGCTCGGGGAACGCGTGGTCCGGCGCGTGCCAGGTGGCCGCGCAACGCAGCACGTCCTCGCCGCGATCTATCATCCAGAGTCCGCCGTAGACCCATTCCAGGCAATCGCCGATCGCCTCCAGGATCCGGGGCGCCGCCTCGTCGAGGTCGGCCGCCTCGGCCAGCACCCGGCTGACTTCGTACTGGGTGACCAGACGCCGCTCAGCCCGTCGCCGCTCGGTGATGTCCAGGGCCAGCCCGAGGCACCCGATGACCTCACCCTGCGCGCTCCGTAGCGGACATACGCGGCACGCGAACAGCCGCCCTCGGAACTCGCGCTCGTACTCGCCGATCTCAGCCCGCAGCGCCGCCTGATGGGCGGCGACGACCGAAGGCCCGTCGGGGATCAGATCTAGGATCGACCTCCCGACGTAGGCGCTCGGGTCTACGCCCAGCTGAGCGAAGGTGCTGCCTGAGACGGAGGTCACTCGCAGCTGGTCGTCGGTCGTCCAGAGGTGCGCCGGCACCTGCTCGACCACGAGCCGCAACTGGGCCTCCAGCGCCTCCCTCGCCCCGTCGTGCTCAACGGCCACCTTCCCCTCCTTAGCCGCGGTCTTTCCCGCGGCAGCACCAGGGGGTTCTGGTTCATCGATCTCGTTCATGCGGGGAACCTCCTGGTATTGACCTCCGTGGGAAGAGACGGCCACCAGTCTGAGGTGGGTGGGTCTGCCGCGGCGTGATGCGCGGCGCGTCCACGCCCCGTGCCTTGGGTCACGGCGGCCAAGGTACCCCAGCCAGCTGCGAACCATGGCACTCCGTCGCGCACTGCGAGAGGGCACGAAGCAGAGCCGCGAGGCCGTAGCCCCACGGGGGAGAGGAGAGGGCCGGGGGGATAGTCGTCCGGTTGTCGCCATGCACATTGCTCGAACCTTGGCGGGTGAGCAAGTAAGGCGCGTCGAGTCATCAGAGGATAGCACTATCGAGCGCGGCTTACTGTACGCCCTCACGGGCTGTTGTCTAGGGGACCGCAACACGCGTCCGGCGGCTACCACCATCCGGGCGCTGCCGAATGGCTCCGCCTGCTGTAACCAGTGCTCCAGTGGTGGTGGAGGACGCGTGCACTCAATAGGAGGCATCCCTCGTCCAAGACCATAAAGTTCTCGGTCGGCCCGCGCCCGTTCTCTACTGTCCACCGACCGTCACCGATTCATTCACCCCCGCTCACCAGCACGTTCACTTTGGCCCGCTAGCTTTGCCAAGACCCACATGTCCCCGGCCATTGGCCCGAGGAGGAACCGATGCTAACTCCGCAGGACCTCGCCCTCGCCTACGATCGGCATGTCGCCGCCTTCTGTCGAGAAGATGTCTACGCCGCGATGGCCTTTGCCACCTGGTTGGCGGCGTTCTCGGTCGACGGCGGCCCGCCTGAGCCGGTGGCCTACCCCGACGCGGTCAGCTTCCTCGGCGGGGCGGGGCGCGGCGTCCGCTGGTACAGCGTCGACTCCAACATCGTCGGGTACCTACCAGACGGCCCACGCGGGTGCTACCGGGTGCCCACCGCCGCCGTCCCTCCAGCGGTTCGCTCCAGTGCCTCGCCGCGTGGGATCAGCACCGACTCGAGCCGGCAATTGGTCACGAAGAGTCCCGACGGGCACGCTGCCTGACGGCCCCTTAGCTATGGCACGGAGCCCATCTGGGTAGAGCAAGGAGAGCACCAATGGAAGTCTTGGCAGTCTGGACGTTCGTGGTCACTGCGCTTGTAGTCATGCTCGTTCGCTCCCGCATCGTGGGCACCTGGGCTTCACCGAAGCCCGTCGTGGTTGTCGTCCAGGCCAAGCCGTTGCCGCAGTCAGGACACGAAGCAGGACGATGGTGACGGGGGAACGTGTTGGATTCGTCCTCCCGTCCCACTCGGCGCCGGGTCTTAGGCCCTGCCGCCCGTGCGAGCAGTCGGAGCAACACCGATCACCCTGCGGCGCACGAGGCGAGAGGCGGTGACTTCATGTGGTAGTGCGGGCCACGTGCATCAACAGCGTTAAAGACCATGATGGGATCCCGGCTGGTGAAACTTGGTGACACGGATCTGACGATCAGCGACCCACAGGAGGACATTCGCGGCCGGTGGGTCATCGATCGGAACGGGGAGGAAATCGGCTTCATCGACGACCTGCTGATCGATGACCAGGAGCGCAACGTGCGCTTCCTCCAGATCGCCTCGGGCGTTGTGGGTGTTGGCGCGCAAACGTTCCTCGTTCCCATCGATGCCATCACTGAGATGGACGACGACGAGATCGTGATCGACCTGACTCGCGGGCGCATCGCCAGCGCGCCCAAGTACGACCCGAACGTGGCCCACGATCAGGAGTACTACGGCAACGTCTGTCGGTACTACGGCTACCCCCCCTAATCAAGGACGGCGCGGGTCCTGCTCGCGGTCGCCCGAGGAGAGACTGGAAGCGCTCTACACCGTGGCTCTTGCCCTCGGGTTGTGGAAGGGCGGGTCCCTTGGACTGGGCTGGCAGGACGTTGACCTCGATGCCAGGACGCTGCGCGTGCGCCAGACGTTGCAGCGCATAGGCGAGGAGACGATCACGAAGGAGCCCAAGACGCCACGAAGCCGGCGCACGCTGGCACTCTCGCCGTCATTGTTGGCGGCCCTGGTCGCGCACAGGGACCGGCAAGAGTTCGAGCGCAAGCGGGCGGGAGCGCGATGGCAAGAATCCGGCCTCGTCTTTACCTCGACGGTAGGGACTGCGCTGGAAGCTCGCAATCTCACGCGGGAGTTCAAGCGTCACGTTGCCGCCGCTGGGTTGCCGGAGTCGCTCCTATGACATGCGCCATGCCGCAGCCTCGCTCTTACTCGCTGACGGCCTGCCGAGCATAGCGGTTTCCGCGGTGCTCGGCCACGCCTTGACGTCGACGACGCTCAACACCTACGCCCATGTTCTCCCGGGTTCGGACCGGCTCACAGCCGAGGTGATGGAGCGATTGCTGGGATAAGAGTCTGGGGCAAATGGTTGCGGATTCGGAGATAGATCACGACTCCCGGTCCTCGCCGTGATCTAACTCCCGATTCACTACACATGGACGAACCAAGGAAGCAACGGGTGGTTCGGAGCCAGAGGCCGGGGTGCGATGAGGCCGTCGGGGCCATACCCGACGGCCTCATCGCATACGCCGTACTGCACTCTTACGCGGTCGGCGTCGCCTCGCCGCCAACGGTGATAACCTCGTACATCCCATCGAACGCGTGCGGCATCCCCGACTCGATGTCCGGGACGAAGCAGACCATGATGTAGGTGCCCGGCTCCAGATTGACCGGAATCCACCCCGTCCTCCCCGTCGACAACGGGGTCATGCCGGTGACCGGGATGAATTCGTCCGGGTTCGGCAGATCCGCGTCGGGTGCCGGGGTCGCGCCCTGCATTTCGAGTTCCAGGATCTGGGCGATCTGCTCCTCGGTGACCGACTCGGGCGAGCGCACCATGAACATCTCGTGCGGCTGGGCGCCGACGTTGGTGACCGCGATCACCTGGGAGCCGGGAGCGAGCGTGCCTTCCAGCGAGAAGTCGTACTCGAACATGGTCACGGTCACGTCCGCGGCCGGCTCAGCCCCAGCAGCGGGCGTCGCACCCGCCTCGCCGGACACGCGCAGCCCGACGGGGGCTTGCGGAGCACCCGGGTAGCCGGCCCACGCAACCCATTCGCCCGGAGTCAGGTCGATGATCGCTTGGGTCGTCCCCGCGAACCCGGATGTTCCGCCAGCCATCGCCGTCTGGAAGTACCACTCGGGGGGCTGGTCTCCACCCTCGCCTTCTGGTGGCCCGGCCTCTGCTCCTGGTGTGGCGATCATTGCCTCTGGCGACGCCGCGGGTGGGCCGGCAAGGAGGGTCATGAAGTCGTCGAAGCTCATTCCCTCCGGTAACTGCATGAAGTTCAGGCCGCCGCCTTCAGCGACAGTGATCTCTAGTGTGAGCAGGTAGCGGCCGGCCGCCGTCTCGGCTGGCAAGCCCTCGAAGGCCGTATTGGTCACCTGCACTCGCAACTCGGGCAAGCCCATCGTGTCGACAAACGTCGCCCCGGTCGGCGTCGCATCTTGGGCGGCGACACCCACGGTTGCTGTGATCAGCAGAGCGATGCTGACCATCATGGTCATCAGGACCGATCGTCGATGCATCATGGCTCCCTCCTGTCTTTGATGGTTCCGCCTGCTCCTCTTCACCCACGTTGCAAGTTTCGGACCGATGATCGAAACGACGGACATTCGATGAGCTATGAATTGCTACGTCGTACTACTGGCGAGGATCAATGTGAGTGCCCCAACGAATAGTTCGCGGTTACGGCCATGCTTTGGTGAGGGCGAACCGTCTCATGTCAGAGAACGCTCAAGCTCCTATTGGGGTCATCGCATTCCGTTGGGGTATCCGTTGGGGTACAGACGCTACGAGGGCCGGGAGTTGTCGCCCGGCTCTCAAGTTTTTTTGCTCGGTCATAAGGTTTTCTGGGAGCCGACGAGGAGACTCGAACTCCTAACCTGCTGTTTACAAAGTGGACGTCGGGTTGCACTCACCCGTTCCGAGCGCCTCTGCCTGCCCTCCAATGCGTCGTAACGACGCGGTTTTCTCGTGATAGTGAGTAAGCGCAACCTCTGAGATATCGTGGGGCAGCATCACAAACTGCGGTCAAAACTGCGGTCAAATCCGATCAACGCTCGTTGGCTTGAGCTGCCCTATTGGCGCGAGAGTGCTGCTGGTTCTCGCGTTTTCTTGCCTGTTGGCACGCCTTTTGATCGCAATACAGCTGCCTGCTGGACTTGGGTTGGAGGACTTGATCGCAGTGCTTGCACCTGGGACCCGTGGTTATGTCTCCGATCACGTTCCAGAGGCCCACACCGATGGCGGCGTAGAGGGAATGCACCTCCCGTTGCCATTGGGGCCAGCCGCCGTGCCATACGGCCTTCTGCCGAAACCCGCCGCCATCGTCGATCCATTGATTGACTCTCTCCGCCAGAGCGTCAGGGTGTCGTAGTGTCTGGGCGAATTGCTCCTTGGTGCCGATGACATCTCTGACCCGGCCAATCATGGAGTCAGCGA
>JAHWJF010000256.1 GCA_019348515.1 Chloroflexota bacterium
CGTTCGTTTCGGCTGCGCTCGGCGCAAATGCCGGACTGATCGGCGCCGCGTTGACTGCGGTGGCAAATGCTGTGCACCTAATGACGACGAGCGAAAGGAGGTGAGCACGTGGTGCGGCCGGTTTCCGAAAACCGGCCATGTATTGCCATCGAGGTAGCTACTCATGTCCCCGCCGCGAGCGCGGCGGCGACCTCATTCAGCGCCAAAGGAGCCGCAGATGAACAAGATGTCCCGACGTATCCCCGATGTTCCCATCAGCCGCCGGCAGCTCATTCAGTCGGTCGGCGCCGGCGCCTTGCTGGCCGCCTCGCCGGGGGGGCCCGGCTTTTCCTCGGTGTTCGCTGCTCCAGCCCTCCAGGACGCCGCTACCGTCACCTTTTGGACGCCCGGCGGCTCACCCACCTATTGCGAGATCCACACCGAGATTGCCGAGGATTACTCGGCAGTCAATCCCAATGTCACCGTCAATTTCCAATGTGGCACCGAGTCGGATGCCTACACGGAGCGACTGCTCAGCGCCATTGCGGGCGGCAATCCGCCGGACGCCACCGTCTACTGGGATACTCCAGTATCGCTTGGCGTGCGCGGCGCACTGCTGCCGCTCGACGAGATGATGGCGAACTCCGAATACGCGGGGGTCGAGAACTGGCCAGCCGGGGTGCTGGCGAGCTGCCAATTCGGCGGCCAGACCTGGGGTTTGCCGGTGGCTGCCGGGACCTACGGTGTTTGGTACAACCAAGAGCTGTTCGAGGCGAAAGGGGTCCCGAGCGATCCCGCCAGTTTCCCCAAGACGTGGGACGAGCTACGTGCGCTCTCGAAGGAGTTCACGCAGTGGGAGGGGGATCGGCTGGTGACCGCTGGGTACGTCATCCCCACGCCATCGGATTTGGCCCCCACCTTGCCGATCTGGTCGGCGCTCAACGGCGGCCAGATCTACGATAGCGCCAATCAGCGCTACACCATCGACGCCGAGCCGAATGTCGTGATGATGGACTACTTCCTTGCCTGGCTAGATGAGGAGTACCAAGGCGACTTCAATCAGATCCAGCGCTCTGGTGCCTGGGGCGGGTACCCGAGCGACGAGGGTCAGCCGCCGCAGTTCCAGGCGGGCAACCTGGCGATGATGGAGTGGGGAAGCTGGGGTCTCGGCGACTTCTACGCCTACGGCGATCCCGCCTTCGAGCGCTGGCAGGTAGCGCCCTACCCAGTCGGCCCCAGTGGCGAGACCGCTGTCTCAGGGTATTGGCCGAACTGGCTCGTCATCCCCCAGAACGCGCGTGAACCCGAAGCGGCCTTCGGTTACCTCGACTACATGAGCGGCGTCGGGGTCGTCAAGTGGTTCGAGGTGATCCCCGATCTTCCGACTAACGCTAAAGTGCCCGAAACCGTACCGACGCTTGTGGCCGAGAAGCGCGGTGAGGAATTCGCCGAGGAAGCAATCACCTTCTTCCGGAACCAACTCGACGTTGTCACTCCGATGTGGGAGTCGCCCGTCCAGGGGTTCGCCCTTGACCAGCTCACGCTCGCTCTCGAGCGCATCCTGACCAAGCAGGGCTCTCCTCAGGCGGTTCTAGCCGAGACTCAGCAGGCCTGTCAGACCGAACTGGAGGGTGTGCTCGCCAGCCAAGGGTAACGGTCTGGCAGGCCCGGCATCGGAACAGCCGGCGATGCAGCGGGCAGGGGACGCGGCTCGCGTCCCCTGCCCTACACGAAAGGTCGTCGGGAATGGCGATCGCGATTCCAACCCGCCAGACCCAAACGCGCGCGTTGCCCCGGCTCAACCGGGAAGCGCGCGCCGGTCTCCTTTTTGTCCTGCCGTGGCTGATCTTTCTGGTGGTGTTCACGACCTATCCTGTGCTCGGCACCTTCACCCTCTCCTTCACCGACTACTCGGTAATCCAGGCGCCTAACTGGATCGGCCTTGACAACTACCAGCGGATGTTCTTCCAAGATCCTTCGTTCTGGACGGCTGTGAAGAACAGCGTTTTCTACGCGGTCGTCTCCGTCCCCCTGCGGTTGGTGCTCGCGTTGCTGCTGGCGCTCGTCCTCAACCTCGGTGTTCGAGGCATCTCCGTTTACCGGGTCATTTTCTACCTGCCAGCGCTCGTTCCCCCGGTTGCGGCGACGATCGTCTTCATGCTGATGTTCAATCTCGACACGGGACCGATCAACGTCGCGCTGCGCGCGATCGGCCTGTCGCCGCCTGATTGGCTGCGGGATCCGGTCTGGGCCAAACCAGCATTGATCATCCTCGGCCTCTGGCCTCTGGGGATCGAGGTCCTTGTCTTTCTCGCCGGACTCAAAGAAATCCCGCAGGATCTCCTCGATGCCGCCTCCATCGATGGCGCAAGCCGGTGGCGCCGGCTCGTCGGCATCACCATCCCGCTGCTAACGCCGGTCATCCTTTTCAATCTGGTCATCGGCGTCATCTACTCCTTCCAGGTCTTCACCCCGGCGCTGATCATCGGTGGCACCACCGGCGAACCGCTGGAGTCGACGCTGATGTACATGGTCCTCATCTACCGCAATGCCTTCCGCTACTTCTCTATGGGATACGCGGCGGCGCAAGCGATGATCCTTTTCGCCGCGGTCGCGCTGCTGACGCTGCTGATCTTTCGCTCAGCGCGGGTCTGGGTCCACTATGAAGGAGGTGAGCGATGAGCCAGGTCATGGTGCCGAGGACCGGGCAAAGATTGATCCAGCGACGATTCGGTCAGCAGCTACAGCACCTCGCCGGGCAGCTGGCGAAGCACGCGCTGCTCATCGCGGTTTCGATCGTCTTTCTCGTGCCGTTCTACTGGATGCTGACCTCCGCGCTGAAGGACAACAATCAGATCTTCGCCTTCGAACCCCAGTGGTGGCCGAATCCGGTGCATTGGGACAACTTCGCGACCGCAATCGACTTTCCAGGATTTCCATACCTGCGATTGCTCGGCAACAGCGTCTTCTATGCCGGTGCGGTAACGATCGGCACCGTCTTCTCCTGCGCTGCAATCGCCTACGGCTTCGCCCGCCTGCGCTTTCCGGGACGCGACCTGTTGTTCGGGATCACTCTGGCGACGCTGATGATCCCGCCGATCGTCACCTTCATCCCCACGTACATCCTTTTCGCCGCCACTGGGCTGACCGGATCCTACGCACCGCTGATCATCCCCCGTTTCCTCGGAGACGCTTTCTACATCTTCATGCTGCGCCAGTTTTTCAAAGGCATTCCTGCCGATCTCTCCGACGCCGCTCGGATCGACGGCGCCGGCGAGTTCCGCATCTTCTGGGAGATCATGCTGCCGCTCGTGCGGCCAGCCCTGATTGTGGTGGCGGTTTTTTCGATTCTCTACACCTGGCACGACTTCTTTGGCCCGCTCATTTATCTGCAAGACCCGATGTCGTATCCGCTCAGCCTCGGCCTGTACGCCTTCCGCTCGCAGCGCGCTATGGAATGGGCATTGATCATGACGGCCTCGACCTTGACGGTGCTGCCGCTCATCCTCGTCTTCCTCTTCACGCAGCGCTATTTCATCCGCGGCGTGGCGATGACCGGGTTGAAGGGTTGAGGGCACTCGCGAGCCAGTTCTGACGTGAGACCGGTTTCGAGCATGTTCGTTACGAAAGGATCGAAATGGCGTCCACAGTGCGAGCCGGTCTGATTGGGTGCGGCAGCCTGTCGCTTATCGGCATCCTGCCGCAGCTCGCCGAGCCGGATGCCAAGGAGCGACTCGAGCTGGTCGCGGTCTGCGACGTCAACGAGACTCGCGCCCGCGAGACGGCAGAGCGATTCGGTATTCCCGATGCCTATGCGGATGCCCAAGAGTTGATCGATCGTGAGGATATCGATCTCGTCCTCGTCATCACCCCGATCGAATACCACTATCCCCTGGCAATGGATGCGCTGCGCGCCGGCAAGCACGTCTACGTGCAGAAGACGATGGCCACCACCTATGCCGAAGCCAAGGAGATGGTTGACACGGCCCGCGAACGTGGTCTCACTCTTGTCGCCGCCCCAGGTCAGATGTTGGCTCCGGCCATGAGCGCCATGAAGGAGCTCGTGGACTCCGGCGCGCTCGGCGATATCTATTGGGCGTGGGGCAGCACCGGCGGCTGGTATCACGACGAACCAACCCGCCGCGGCGAGGGGGCACTGGGCGCGGTCGACCCCAGCTGGTACTACCGCGCGGCAGGCGGTCCCCTACGGGACGTCACTGTCTATATGCTGCACAGTCTGACCGGTGTGCTCGGTCCGGCGCAGCGGGTCACGGCGATGTCCGGAATCCGCAATCCGGTGCGGCAGTGGCGGGACAAGACCATCCCGGTTGAGGTCGACGACAACTCGGTGCTGCTCCTCGACTTCGGCGGAGCGACCTACGCGATGGCCGGCGGGCACGCGAGCCGCACTGGTCAGTTGGTCCAGTGGGGGGCAATGGGTATCTATGGATCGGGCGGAGCCATCGAGACGCTCGAGATCGAGCCGCTCTCCGGGCACCCAACACGCCTCTCGATCAGCGCGGACAAAGGCGCGGCTGAGCGCGCGGGGCTAGCGCTGATGGAGGATGGCACCTACGCCACGACAACCTGGCTCCCGTACGTGACCGAGACCCACGCCCGCATCCCGGAGCCGCATGTCTACGCCGACATCCTGCACGCCGTCGATTGCATTGAGCGCGGTGAAGCTCCGCTCGTCTCTGGTGAGCACGGGGCCCACGTGGTCGAGATTATCGAGAAGGGGTACCTCGCCGCCCGCACTGGCGTGGCCCAGGAGCTGGAGAGTCGCTTCTAACGGGGCACCCGCTGTCTCTCGGCAACCGACACCCGCGTCATCCCGAGGAACGTAAATGTGGGGTCTCGACTCAAAGCGGCGCTCGATCGCGAAGCATACGAGATTCCTCGCTAGCGCTTGGAATGCCACACGTTTCGCGACGGGCCATAGGCCGCAGGTTCAAAGGGAAGAGGGTTCATGGCAACGAAGGTGAAGCTCGCGCTGCTCGGCTGCGGTGACGTCGCCCAGCGCGATTACCTCCCGGAAATGCACCGGCTTGCCGGCCGAGCGGAGGTCGTCGCGGTCTGCGGTCGCACCCAAGAGCGTGCGCGTCAGGTTGCGGACCAGTACGAGATCGGAGCCTGGTACGACGATCTTGACCAGATGCTGGCCGAGAGTGACGCCGACGCGGTGATCAACCTGACGCCTATCCAGGCCCACACCGAAACCACTCTCGCCGCGCTCTCGGCTGGAAAGCACGTCTACAGCGAGAAACCGGTGGCCACCTCACTGGCGGACGCGCGGCGCATCCGAGACGAAGCGTCCCGCCGTGGTTTGACCCTCGTCTGTGCGCCGTCGGTGCTCCTCTTTCCCCAGGTGCGATTCGCGCGGGAACTCGCGGCCAGCGGCCGGATGGGAATGGTCCACGCTGCACTCGGCCAGGGGTATGGCGGGGTGCCGCCGTGGAGCGGGTATCCCTCCGATCCAAGTCCTTTTTTCGCTCGTGGTGGTGGGCCGCTGGCGGATATGGGTGTCTATCCGCTGCATGCCATCACCGGCATCCTCGGGCCCGCGACGCGGGTCAGCGCCTTTGCGGCCCAGGCGCGGCACAGCTTCGTTGTCGAAGCCGGTCCGTTCGCCGGCAAGCGGGTCCCGATCGAGGTCGCCGACAACTGGCACCTGATGCTCGACTTTGGCGATGGCCGGCTTGCCTCGGTGACCGCCAACACCGTGGTTCAGGACAGCCGCGCGCCGCAGATGGAGCTCTTCGGGTTGGAGGGCAC
>JAHWJF010000257.1 GCA_019348515.1 Chloroflexota bacterium
ACCGTTGTCGCCTGCTTTGTGACCCTCGTTCCCGCATCCACCGCTGCCCAATACACAGAAGGCCTGCCGCCTGGGATACTCAATGTCGAGGTCGACGGCCAGCCGATCGATGCGGCCACGGTCCCCGTGACCAGCAATGCCACGCCAGAGATCTCGGGGCGCTACGAGGTCGGTGGCCAGGCCATTGAGCTCGCCATCACGAACGGCGAGGTCATCCGGTTTCCGGCCGAGACCGACGATCGGGGCCGATTCCGAACCGCGGTACCTCAGCCCCTCCCAGACGCTCAGTACGCACTCTATATCAATGACGTGCTCATCGGCGCGTTCACGGTCGCAGGCGGGGCCGAGGCGGAACCGGACCGCGAGCCGGGCCCCCTCCTCGATATCGCCCGCGTCGTACCGTACCCAGCTGATTTCGGCGACGCCATTCCGGGTCTCGGGTTTCTCGATGGGCGGTTCTTCACTCTGGAGGAGGAGGCCGCCCGTACGGCGGCAGCGGGTAACGGCGCGGCTGACGTGCGGGAGACGCAGCGGCGCCTCGCGCAGGCAGGCTGGCTGCAGCGATACGAAAACCGCCTCGCGGCGCCAAACCGGGACGATCCCGGCGTCTTCGACGTCCAAATCTCCTCGTTCGTCGTCGAATATGCCTCGGGCGCGGACGCCCGCTCGGCATTCGCCACTCTCGTTGCCGATGATCCGGGGGTCGAGTTTCCGATCGTCGGTGACGAGTCGGTACTGACCGTGCTCTCGGGCACCACGCCCGATACCGCAGTGAATTACCAGGCCGCGCGTCTCGTCTTTCGGGTTGGCCCCATGCTCGGTATGATCGTTTACGCTGATCTACGGAATGAAGCGCCAGACCTCGCATTACTCGAAACCGTAGCGCAAGGGGTCGCCGGTCGGGGCGCCGTGATTGCCGACCGCCAAACCGTGCCTCTCGGGACCATGACCCTCCGCCTCGATCCTTCGACCGCGACCGGAATGTTGATCCGCCGTGATCTCTACGAAGTGCGGGCTGGTATCTTGACCGCGCTTTTTGCGGAGGACGAGGCTACCCGCGAGAGCCGCATCGCTCTCTTCACCGGTACGACCGACGCGTTCTCCTCGACGACCAGCGGGACGTTCACTCAGGGCAGGTCCGGACAACCCGGCGAAGCGGATGAGCCTGACGCGCAAGCACCGCCAACCCCGACGTCAGTGATCAGCGTCGAGGGACAAGGCGAGGCGGAGACAGCAGCCACACCACCGGCGATCGACTCGACGGCGGCTCAAGCGGAAACCGCGCGGGTATTCATGATGAGCACACTCTATGAGTTTCCGGGAGACACCGAGGCTGACACCTGGTTTGTGACGCAGCATGACCGTCTCCGCGCCGAACAGTCGGAGGGCGGCACGACATTCACTGAGGTGGCCGACGGTCCCAATCTCGGCGATGCGTCCGCGACATTTGCGGCCCGCCGCAATCTGGGTCCCGCCGAAGAGCCGGCCGGTGGTTTCCGCATTTACTCCCGCGTTGGCGCTATCGTCGCCGTCCTCGATATTGCGAGCATACCGGACATCCCGTTGAACGGTGCGACGAGGATCATGGAGATGCAGGTCGCCTGCATCCAGCAACAGGGGTGCGCCGGACCCACTTCACTCCCGGGAAGTCTTTTCGGTGGCGCGGAGGACGCAGGCGTCGAAGAGCCTCCTCAGGAACCGGATGCGGTGACTGAGCCAGAGCCGACACCGCCATCGGTGATCATCATCGAGGGTGACCAGCCAGCCGCTGACGGGGCCGAAGACCGAGAGCCGAGACCGACCCGGGAACCGCGGGAGCGGCGGAACCGGGATGCCAACGAAGAGCCAGCCGGCTAGACCGCGATTCTAGATGTCCTCGGCGCGGAGCCCTGGTGTCCGCCGCACGATACCGATCGAGCGGTCGTAGCTAAGGCGGCGATTCGGATTCGTGAGGCACTCACGGGCTTCGATGATCTCGCGCATACGCACCGCCGCCTCGGGATCGGATGAGGTGTCCGGGTGGTACTTCATTGCCAAGCGCCGGAACGCCGCTTCGATGACCTCCGGATCCGCGGCGGGATCGACCTGGAGGGTCTGGTAGTAAGTCCGCTCGCCGCTGTTGCCAATACTGGCAATACTCGCGTTCCGCAGCCGGGCCAGTAGCTCCGGTTCCGTCAACACTTGATCGAGGAACGCCTGGCGCATGTCTGGAGGGACCGCGAAGCGCTGGGTGCAGGAGCGGCACTCCAGGACCATCTGCTCACGCACCGAGATGGTCGGGATGGAATAGAGCGTGACTTTCCGTTTTGAGTCAAAGACCGCGAACGGACCAGTAGACTTGCACTTCTGGCACGTCAGCAGAAGGAAGCCCTTAGGCTCAAGGAAGTCCTTGGCGCCCAGGCCATAGAGAAGTGGCAAGACCATAGGTGAAGTCAGTCGGCTCCAGGGCGCGTCGCGATGAATACGGTTCTCATCGCTGATGATACTCCGCGCGAGGCACTACCGCCGCAGGTCAGGCGGAGAGCGCTCATCGGCTGTCGTTCCATGCTCCGGTGGAGTCGTCAGCCGTCTCGTCCGTGCTCCGCGCGGCGCTCCGCACGAAGCACTTCTCGGCGCTGTTGACGTTCCTGCTGTCGTTCTCCCGGGAATTCCGCCGCCTCCGGCTGGGCACCGCGATCGCCCACGACTCCCACCCTGGGCTCAACACGGACGACACCGTCACCCCGATGAACCTCGACGACGATGCCTTTCTTCTCGACTCGTTTCACAATCTGGTTTTCCCTGCGGACGCAGTCGCGCTCCTTTTCGCACGGGAACTCCACCGTCTTGCCATCGCGCAGGAGAGCGATCACCGCTTTCCAATCGACATCGATATCTTCGTCTTGAGCAGATGACACGGTGACGCCCTCCAAATACGAGGCGATCAAGACTCGCCATGCACGAGACGAACGATACGCGCCAGGATCTCGGGGTCGGTCTCCGGGAGGATGCCATGCCCGAGATTGAAAATGTGACCCGGTCGTCCACTCGCGCGTTTTAGCACGTCACGAACACCACTTTCGACCGCCGGCCAGGGAGCGAGTACCAGCGAGGGATCGAGATTACCCTGGATCGCCACGGTTGGACCCGCCTCGTCCCAGGCAGCATCGAGCGGCAGCCGCCAGTCGACGCTCACGGCGGTACAACCGCTGTCCGCGATCTCGGCCAGCAACGAGGCCGTCCCGGTGCTGAAGTGGATCGTCGGAGCGAGGGGCGTCACCGCGGCAAAAATACGTCGCGTATAGGGCAGCACGCAATCGGCGTAACTGACCGGATCGAGCAGTCCTAACCAGGAGTCAAAGAGTTGCACCGCGTCCGCCCCAGCGACGATCTGCTCCCGCAGGTAGTCGATGGTGACGAAGGTCAGCTTCTCCATGAGTTGATGCCAGATCTTGGCCTGCCCGTACATCAGCGCCTTGGCTCGCGGGAACTCCCTCGCTGGTCGGCCTTCAATCAGGTAGCAGGCCAGGGTGAACGGCGCTCCCGCAAAGCCGAGCAGCGCCGCGCGCTCGCCAAGTTCGCTCTTGACGACTCGGAGCGCGTCCATGACGTAGGGCGTCGCCTCCCGGGCGGGAAGGAGGCTGAGGCGCTCGACGTCGGCCTCGGAGCGAATGGGATCGGCGATAACTGGGCCAACCCCGGGCCGAATCTCGAATGGGACGCCAAGGCTGGCAAGCGGCAACATGATGTCCGCGAAGAGGACCGCGGCATCGACGCCAAGCCGGTCAACCGGCATCAGCGTCGCGGCCGCGGCGAGGTCGGGATTCGTGGCCACGGTCATGAAATCGTGACGTTCCCGCAGCGCGCGGTATTCGGGCAAGGAGCGGCCGGCCTGACGCATGAACCAGACCGGCGTGGTGTCGACCCGTTCCCTGTTGACGGCGGCGAGGAAGCGCTGCCGCCCAAACATGGGAACACCTTTGGCCGACGATGTGCCCGATGTCGTACCGACGGTCATTCGTCAGGCCAGCGACGGTTCGCGGCTGGCCGACAGAGAGCGCAGCATGCCATCGGCGGTGGAGGCAATGCAGGTGAAGATGGGTGTATCGGTCTGGGTATAGGCGCTCGATACGGAACCACGCAGCTCCTGCACCAGATCGAGGAAATCTCCAGGCTCATCACTTTCGAAGGCCAGCACGAACTCCGGATCGTCGAGGCCGAAGGAGTAGGTGGTGTTGATCTTGACCGAAGAATAGGTCGCGCCGATGGCGATGTGCTGGTTCATGATCTGCTGGCGCTCTTCCGCTGGGAGCCCGTACCACTCGCGCATCTTGGTCAGCGGATAGACGAACAGATACTTGTGCGAACCGGGAGCCAAGGCCAGCCGCGTGGCACGGTCCTCACCGGGACCGGCGTACTTTTCGACGTAGGCGGAGCTCTTCGTCATAGAGAGATAGGAATACGGGATGGTGAGATACCCGCCCAGCGCGGCGCCCATCAGCTCACTGGCCATGCCCTGAATGTCGTCCAGCTCATAGCTGACCTGCCAGATCATGAAATCCGCATCACCGCGGGTTCCCATCGTCGAGTAGCAGCGGACCAGATTCCGTCCCCCCCACTCTTCCACGACCGCGGTGAACTCGGCGATGTGCTGTTCCCGTTCTTCGACGGCGAGCCGCCGCCATTCGGGGGCGACCTTGAAGAAGGTGAATTTCACCAACTGCCGTTGACCCGGCCGCGGTTGAAAACCCAAGGAATCCGCGTGGTTCACCGTCTCCTCAGCCACGACGCTACGCATCCCATTCACTCAGCACGTCGACGGAACGCCGGCTCGCCCCTTCGCCTTCGCGCAGCCACATGGCGGCTTCCTTGGCGTGATAGGTGATGATTCTGCCCGCGCCGGCGCGCTTGATCGCGGTCAGGGTTTCGAGCGCGACTTTGCGCTCGTCGATCCATCCAAGCTGTGCGGCCGCCTTGATCATGGCGTACTCGCCGGAGACGTTGTAGGCGACGATGGGAGCGTCGAACGCATCCCGTGCCATCCGGATGACGTCGAGATAGGCGAGCGCGGGTTTGACGATGACGATATCGGCGCCCTCGTCCAGGTCAATGGCGATCTCAGTCAGCGCTTCCCGCGCGTTGGAGGGGTCCATCTGATGCGAGCGGCGGTCGCCGAAGGCAGGCATGCTGGCCGCGGCTTCCCGAAACGGTCCATAAAATGCCGAGGCGTACTTCGCCGCGTACGACATGATCGGCAGGTTCACATGCCCGGCCGCGTCGAGCGCCGACCTGATAGACAGAACGCGACCGTCCATCATGTCCGATGGGGCAACCACGTCGGCGCCGGCGTCCGCTTGACTCACGGCGATCCGCGAGAGCAGGTCGACGGTCCGGTCGTTATCGACCTCGCAGCCATTGAGAATGCCGCAGTGCCCGTGATCGGTGTATTCGCACGCGCAGACATCACCGATCACCAGCATATCGGGCATTTCGCGCTTGATGACCCTCGTCGCCCGCTGCACGACGCCTTCCGGATCGAACGCGCCACTCGCTTCGCGATCCTTCTCCTCGGGGATCCCGAAGAGCAGCACGGCGTTGATTCCGGCCTCGGCCAGCTCGGCCAACTCCCGCGGCAGTTCGTCGACCGAGAGCTGGCATTGTCCCGGCATCGATCCGATCTCGTGGCGCACGCCGCGACCGTAGGTGATAAACAACGGCTGGATGAAATCATCGGGGCCGATTACGGTCTCACGTACCA
>JAHWJF010000258.1:0-2712 GCA_019348515.1 Chloroflexota bacterium
GTGCAGGACCACATCGTCTTCACCTACGACGACCTGCGCTGCGCCCAGAACGTGCCGCAACTCGTGCCGCCGCCGAACCGGATTGTCAGCATCCGCGAGGCCCGCTACAAGCTGGCCCGCTACTACGACGGAGACGGCGCCGCACCCGACGAATGGGAGATGTACGACCTGGAGAATGACCCGGACGAGCGCGTGAACCTCGCCTTCGCCGGCCACACCCCCACCGCCGAACAATCCGCCGCGCGAGAGCGACTGACCGCGAAGCTACACGACATCGAGATGACGCGCTTGCAGCCACTACCTGGGTAGTCAGGCATTTCTGGCGGCCGTGGCGGCAACGTGAAGCGGGCGACGCCTGCAAGTGCGTCGCCCGCGTCGTGTCACTTCGCGTTGCCCCGAAGGGACGAATCTCCAACCTCGGGTGCCCTCCTCTACGGCAACGTGTCGAGCCAGTCCAGATCATCGGCCCGGTCCACACGGTAGACCCCGCCGGTGCCGGCGCAGGTGTCGTTGTTGCCATACGAGGTGACTCCACCGATAACGTTGCTGTCCTCAACGAAGTTGGGGCCGCCGGAATCACCAAAGCAGGTGCCACCGGTGTTGGCATTGTTGGATAACAGCACGGAGAAATCTCCCGTATAGGCCGAGTTGATCTGGACCAGGCGGGGAGTGGCCACCATGCGAACGCGGTTGGCCTCCTCCTTCCAGGCGGCCGCATCGGGGAAGGCTTTCTGCAGGCCGTACCCTACCGAGGTGAAGGTGACGTCTTTCTTGCCTCGCTTCTTGGCCAGGTCGTCCAGCTGATTCAGCCCCGGCAGGGCACCGTATGTGGGCAAGTTGATCGGCGTATCGAGCACGACGACGCCCAGGTCATAGAGGTAGAAGGCATCAGGGTTGTAGTTCGGATGGGTGTATGGCGTGCCACCCGTCTGGCCCGTAAAGGGATAGTTGAGGGCGACTTGGTTATTTTCAACGTCCGCATCAAACCAGATCTCAGCCCGAACCGCAGGGGATTCGGTGCAGTGACCCGCCGTCAGAAACAGCGTTGGGGAGATCAGCGTGCCGCTGCACCGCCACAGGTGAGTACCGTCCGCGAGTTGCGCGGACATGAGACCGACGTAGGGATGGCCTTCGCCATCGAGCGCCCCATCGGTAATTTCCACACCCACACGGCGCTTCTTTGATTGCTGTCGTTTACGCTTTTTCTCGTGGTGGCGACGTTTCCCGGCGACCTCGCTCAAGCCAAGCCCCGTCACCCCGGCCAGGACGCCGACCATCCCGCGCCGCGTGACGCTCTGCCCCAACCGGCGAATTACCGCATCGAATCGCGCATCATCCATGACCAGTCCCTCCCCAACGAGCCCAGAGGGCAGCGCCGCTCCCCGGCAACTGACAATCCGCTCAAGCAGCCTGCGCCAGGAACGACCTCCTGGCGCCTGCCCCTGATAAACCTCAATATGCCGGATGCATAGCTTCCCGAAGTTAGAGAATCATACTCCCTTCACACTACCCGTCAACGAGGGGGAGCTGACCGCCGGGGACCACCGCAGTGCAACACCATCGGGCGGCAGCACCGTCAGCACCATTCCCGAAACCGCGGTATCTCCCGAGGACGCTGGGTCAGGGAGAGCCATGAAAGAATATGCTCCTCCCGTCTCCCCAGAAGTTCAAACTCTTCAAACCCTTCGAACTCTTCGCCGCGTCCAATCCGTAATTGGGGGCCAGGCGAAAGTCACCCCACCTCTCTCCCTCCCTATCGCCTCGACGCCCTGGATGGCGGGCCGAGAGGGGGGATTGAAACCCAAACGCGACATAATTCTGACATTAGGCACTATCGGACCCTTTATCCGGCACCATTGGCCCACATTGTGCGTCATTGAAGGTAAGGACTCGGTGTGCGGGTCCGCAAAGGAGGTCATTGCCATGATCGATCCTGTTACCGCCGGCAACGATCAACTTCGGGAGACCGGTCGCTGGGGCTACACCGGCGACCTCGTCGAGGATCCCGCGCCAGCACCGGTCGAGGAATCGACTGGCGCCAGCCGCTGGTTCCTCTGGGTCGCCATCGTCGCGATCGTCGTCGTCGCCCTGATAGCCCTCTTCGGCGGAGTGATCTAGCACATCCGCATTCCCCATCTGCGAGTCGGAGGTCGGGAGGTCCGTCCGACCTCCGACTCACCATCGGATTTCGACTCCTGCCAATGGCCGCCGGTCGTCATTGACATCATCTGGCATCGTTCCTGCAACATCTTCCTTTTGAGCACCGCTCACGCGGGCTCATAAAAGGAGATTCTGTGATGTCTTTGGATCGACAGGAACTGGTGAATCGCGTCGAGAGCGAGCGCACCGATAAAGCGTTCGAAGTTACCGGGCCGGCGCGCGATTCGCGCATCGGGCCACGCGTGATCCCCGTCATCATCGCCATTCTGATCGGCGTAGTCCTCCTGGTGATGTTCTTCGTGGCGCCCTGGGGATAACGAAACGAGAGGAGTGAGTGATGACTGACGATACTCCAGGGAGGCCCACGCCAATCAGCAGGGACCCGATCGGAGTCGATCCGATCGGCAACGACCCCCTCGATCTCTCTGATGCGCCACCGAAACAGGGCCCTGGGCCCAACCGGACGTTCCTCGGCTGGACAGCCACCGCCACGTCGTTCTTCATCGCCGCGGTCGTTCTCGGTGTGATCATGGTGGCGATCATCGCCTACTT
>JAHWJF010000258.1:2812-4367 GCA_019348515.1 Chloroflexota bacterium
GCGACCGTCCGCTTTTATCTCGACTCGGTGCGCGGCGCGATCCCGTTTGCCCACGAGCAGTTCACGGCCATGCTCGACATCATCGCCAACGGCCGCCAACCCGTGCGGCGGTTCCTCGATCTCGGCGCCGGCGATGGTGCGCTCAGCGCGGTGCTGCTCTCGCGCTACCCCACGGCCGAACCGGTGCTCCTCGATTTCTCGCCGCCCATGCTCGACGCCGCCAGGGAGCGGCTCACACCTCTGACGACCCGACCAACGCTGATCGCGGCCGACCTGGCCACCCCAGCCTGGCTCGACACAGTCACAGGGCATGCGCCATTCGACGCCATCGTCTCCGGCTTCGCCATTCACCATCTGGAGGACGAGCGCAAGCGCGCGCTGTACGGCGAGGTGCTCGAGATGCTGTCCCCGGGAGGGACCTTCGCCCACATCGAGCATGTCGCGCCCGACACGCCGTGGATGGCGCGCGCGTTCGATGAGGCAATGATCGACGCGATCTGGCAGCACGGGCGGCGCACCGACCCGGCGCTGACCCGCGAGGCAGCGGCGGCGGCCTACGCCAGCCGGCTCGACCGGGACGCCAATCGCCTCGCTCCCCTCGAGACCCAGCTCTCCTGGCTCCATGGTGCGGGCTACACCCAGGTCGCCACGCCGTTCCGCTGGTACGAGCTGGCGGTGTTCGGAGGCTATCGCCCAACCTGACATAACTCTGATCTGGTATACTTCATTGCGCAATGCGGCCCGTGCGCCATCCGCACGGGCCGTTCCGTGTGCGATAGATTCGGGCGGGACAGGCCTCGCCCCTACAAACCGGCTTCATCTCAACTAGCCGACTACTCGACGTACCGACTCCCAACTCGTAAGGATCCGATATGGTGACCGCAACTCGTCAATCAGCGATGGACACGACCGAGATGACGCTAGATCCCGCGCACCTGCGCAACATCGCCATCGTCGCCCACGTCGACCATGGCAAGACGACCCTCGTCGATGGGCTGCTCAAGCAGTCGAACGTCTTCCGTGACCCCACGACCGCGGGCAGCCTCATCCTCGATTCCAACGACCTCGAGCGCGAGCGTGGCATCACCATCCTCTCCAAGAACACCGCGGTCACCTACGCGGGAGTGAAGATCAACATCATCGACACTCCCGGCCACGCCGACTTCGGCGGCGAGGTGGAGCGGGTGCTCAATATGGCTGATGGCTGCCTGCTGCTGGTCGACGCCGTCGAGGGCCCCATGCCCCAGACGCGCACCGTGCTCGCCCGGGCGCTGGAGCGCGGTCTGCGCCCGATCGTCGTCGTCAACAAGATCGACCGCCCGGCATCCCGCATCGACGAGGCCATGGACCGCCTCCAGGATCTCTTCCTGGAGCTGGCCACCGACGCCGATCAGCTTGAGTTCCCGGTCCTCTTCGCTATTGCCCGCGAGGGTCGCGCCGGCACCGATCCCGATCCGGCCAAGCTTGCTCCCGATCTGCGGCCGCTCTTTGAGACCATCGTGCGCGAGGTGCCGCCCCCGGACGTCGATCCTGAGGGACCGGCCCAGATGCTGGT
>JAHWJF010000258.1:4467-5712 GCA_019348515.1 Chloroflexota bacterium
CTGCCGGTGATCGCCATCGAGGAGCCGACGCTGCGGCTGACCTTCGGCGTCAACACCTCTCCCTTCTCCGGCCGCGAAGGGCAGTACTCGACCTCGCGCCAGCTCAAGGAGCGGCTCGACCGCGAGCTGGAGACGAACCTCTCCTTGCGCGTCGAGCCGACCGATCAGCCGGACGTCTTTGCCGTCTCCGGCCGCGGCGAGCTGCACCTCTCGGTGCTCATCGAGACGATGCGCCGCGAGGGGTATGAGTTCCAGGTCTCGCGACCGGAGGTCATCACCCGCGAGATCGACGGGAAGGTGCATGAGCCGATCGAGCAGTTGGTGATCGACACCACCGAGGAGTTCGTCGGCACCGTCAGCGACCTCGTCGGCGGCCGCCGCGCGCGGTTGACCGATATGGTCCACGACGGCCGCGGCGGCGTGAGGATGGAGTACGCCATTCCCACCCGCGGTCTCATCGGCCTGCGCAACGCCTTTCTCACCGCCACGCGCGGCAACGGCGTGCTGGCCTCCCGCCTCATCGGCTACGAGCCCTGGCAGGGACCGATCCAGTCATCGCGCTCCGGCCCGCTGGTCACCTCCGAGGGAGGGACCGCGCTGAGCCACGGCCTGGCCAACGCCCAGGAGCGGGGCGTCACCTTCATCGAGCCGCAGACCCAGGTCTACGAGGGGATGATCGTCGGGCAGCACCCGCGCCAGGGCGACCTGGCGGTCAACGTCTGCCGCGCCAAGAAGCTGACCAACATGCGCGCCTCGACCAAGGACATCGCCATCGGCTTGACCCCGCCGGTCGTCCTCTCCCTGGAGCAAGCCCTCGACTTCCTGGCCGACGACGAGCTGCTCGAAGTCACCCCGGAGAACTTCCGCCTCCGCAAGCGCTACCTCTCCGCCGACGAGCGCGCCAAAGACCGCAAACGCTCCCAGATGCACGCCGCCAGCCGGGGATAAGACTTGAGGTTGGGGCGATGACACCAACGCTGCGTAGGCGGAACAGCCCGGCAGCCTATGTGCGGAAGCTGACGGTTTCGCGAGTCAGGTCGAGCGGCTCAACCACCCCACCGGCGGCGACCCAGCAGTACCTGGAGTGAACATGGCAGCTGTCGGGCGAGCGATCGTTATCCCGCCAAGCTTTGTGCCTGCGGGACGAGGCCGGCTTCTCTACCCACGCGGATCCCAACAGTGCCGGCTCGATCCACACGAAGACCCGACCCAGCCAGGGCTCAGACGCGCACTGTTTGGCAATGC
>JAHWJF010000013.1:0-1931 GCA_019348515.1 Chloroflexota bacterium
ACATGTGCGATCCGCATCTGGATGGTCTACGTGCTGGCGCTGGGGCTCGGTCTGATCAAGGCTGTTGATACCCCTACCCGGCAGACATTTGTCGTGGAGATGGTCGGGAGAGAGACGCTGGTCAATGCGGTTTCGCTCAATTCGACGCAGGTCAACCTGGCCCGGGTCATTGGGCCAGCCATCGCCGGAGTGCTCATCGCTACAGTCGGCATCGCCGCCTGCTTCATCGTCAATGGCATCTCGTACTTTGCCGTTCTCGCCGTCCTCGTAGCTATGTGCGCCCGCGACCTGCACCCGGCCCCGCTCGCCTCGCGAGCCCGCGGGCAACTTGGCGCGGGCTTCCGGTACGTCCGGTCGTCTCCTGTCTTGCGCACCATCCTGAAGATGATTGCGGTGATCGGAACCTTCACCTATGAGTTCCCGGTCAGCCTGCCCCTGTTGGCGCAGCGCGTCTTCAGCAACGGCGCCAACGCGTACGCGGCGATGACGGCCGCCATGGGTTTGGGCGCGGTGGTCGGTGGGCTCTACACGGCGAGTCGGGCGCAGGGTTCGCCCCGGCGCGTCTCATGGGCGGCACTGTTCTTCGGTCTTGCCGTTCTGTTGACCGCTGTTGTCCCCACGTTGCCGCTGGCACTCTTGGCGCTGCTCATTGTTGGGTTCTGCTCGATCCGGTTCACGGCGCTGGCAAATACGGCCCTCCAGTTGGAAAGTGCGCCGGAGATGCGGGGACGCGTCATGGCTCTCTGGACGATGGCGTTTCTTGGTTCCACGCCGATCGGCGGTCCCGTGATCGGTTGGATCGGGGACACCTCCGGTCCCCGCTGGGCTCTTGCCCTCGGCGGTGGCGCTGCCATGGTCGCGGCTGGTCTCGGCGCCTGGGCCTTGCGAGACGATGTCGGCCCGTATACGTCGTCGCATTCTCAGGGCGCCTAACCACCTCCATCGCCGTACACACCCATGACCTCGCGCTAACCCGGCGTTCCCTGGCCCGGAAACGACCGAGTGGATCGCCGCTCAGGGAGACGCGTAGCAGGCTCACTCGAATCAATTGTCCCGGTGCCGTAGACAGTGGCTGCGCGCCCGCGTTGCGGGTGTATCACGCACCACACTGTGGGGCCACGGGTGACGTTGACCTTGAGCACGGTGTCGCTCATGACACCGTGCTCCGGATTGGCTAGGTCACCACGCCATTCAGCTCGCTGCTAGCTGTCATCCAGGTCGCTACTGGGCCGTCACGCGGGGAAGCGTCGTTGATCGCTCTGCTGCTCAGCATGTCCCTCGCCAACCTGGATTTGTCGCACCTGACGCTGAATGACGCCTTGGGCGTCTGCACTGACCGGGGCGCGACCTGGACTTCTCTCCTTGGTGGCAACGTCACTACCAGATGACGATGCGCTGCTCCGGCGGGAGATACATCGGGTCGCTCGGCTCGATGCCGAACGCCTCGAAGAACTCCTCCATATTGCGGGATGGCTGCACCGCGCGGACCATCGCTGGAGCGTGAGGATCGGTCTTGACCAGCGTGGCCAGGAATTCGTCGCGCGCCTTCTCCGCCCAGCGATACGCGTGGGCGATGAAGAAGCGCTGGTCCTGGGTGAGCCCCTCGATCAGATTGGGCTCGCCGTCCTCGGCGAGGGCGGCTTGTAGCGCATCGTAGGCGATCTGCATCCCGCCCAGGTCGGCGATGTTCTCACCGATGGTCAGCTCGCCGTCGACGAAGATGCCGGGGAGAACTTCCACCTGGTCGTACTGTGCCTCGACTTGATCCGTTAGCGCTGTGAACCGCTCGGTGTCCTCCGGCGTCCACCAGTTCGCCAGATTGCCATTGGCGTCGAACTTTGAACCGCTCTGGTCGAAGGCGTGCGTGATCTCGTGACCGATCGTGCCGCCGATGCCTCCATAGTTGTAGGCTGGATCGGCTTGATAATCGA
>JAHWJF010000013.1:2031-16674 GCA_019348515.1 Chloroflexota bacterium
CCGATCGTGCCGCCGATGCCTCCATAGTTGTAGGCTGGATCGGCTTGATAATCGAAGAATGGGGGTTGCAGGATCGCCGCCGGGAAGACGATCTCATTGTTCGTGGGCGAGTAGTAGGCGTTCACCGTTTGCGGCAGCATGCTCCACTCGTCCCGATCGACTGGCCCACCAACGCGGGCAAGTTCTCGCTTGTACTCGGCGATATTGGCGCTGAGCACGGAAGCGACATAGGAGTCGCCGATGGTGACATTCTCGTAGGTGCGCCATTCGTCGGGATAGCCGACCTTGACGCGCATGGTGTCGAGTTTGGCCAGTGCCTCGGCCTTCGTCTCCGGCGACATCCAGTCGAGGTTCTCGATGCGAACGCGGGTGGCGGCCTTGATGTGCTCGACCAGTTCCTCGATCTGCGCCTTCGCCTCCGGCGGGAAGTACTCCTCGACGTAGAGCTTGCCGAGCGCCTCACCGAGCGCGCCGTTGACCGCCCCCAGCGCCTGCTCCTCATCTGGGCTCTGCTCCTCGACGCCGTACAGGGTCGTGCCATAGAAGGAGAAGGCGGTGTCGTCCATCTCCTTGGTGAGCGCGGAGGCGGTGTTCCAGAGCACCTGCAGCGTCAGGTACTCCTTGATCGTCTCCAGATCGGTGGAGTTGACAATGGCATCGATGGCGTCGAGATACGCCTCCTCGGTGACGACCACCGTTTCCTGATCGGCGACGCCCAGAATCTCGAGGAAGGCCGGCCAGTCGAAGTCGGGATTGGCCGCGATCAGATCGGCCACTGGGCGAGGGTGGTAGTAGTTGGCCGGATCGTTGGCATCGGCGGGGCGCAGCAGCGGCTCGGCCAGCCGCTTCTCGAAGTCGTAGACGCGCTGCGCGGCGGCGGTCGCCTCGGCCTCGTCGTAGCCGGCAAAGCCGAGCAGCTTGGCGCTCGTCGCGCGGTAGGCCTCGCGGATCGCCTCGTTTGCCGCGTCGTCCTCCCAGTAATAGTCGCGGTTGGGCAGGCCGAGGGCCGGGCCGCCATACCAGAGGGTGTAGATCGAGCTGTCCTCGAGATCAACGCCGGGCGAGACGCCGTAGAGCCCGGAGGCATGCGACGTCAGCACGCCATCGCGCAGGAAGGCATAAAGCTCGTCGAGCGTAGAGATCGCCTCGATGCGGGCGAGGTCGCCCGCGATCGGCTCGATGCCCTGGGCATTGCGAGTCTCGTAGTCGATTCCCTGAGCGAAGAGCTGGACCGCCTTCCACTCGTCAGAGCCCTCCGGGAGGGTATCCGAGGCGGAGAGGTGCTTGAGCAAGCCAAGGAGCTGATCGATGGTGAGCTTGTCGAGCTCGTCGCTGATGCTATAGGCGGCCCGGTCGCCTGGGATCGTGGTGGCATCCTGCCAGCGACCCGTGGCGTAGCGGTAAAAATCCTCACCCGGCGGGACCGATAGGTCCATGGCCGCGAGCAACGATCCCGCTGCCACATCCGCGACCGGTGGGGCGGGCATGGACGCGGGGGTAGCGGTCTGCGCGGCCAGCACACCGGGGACGCCACCGACGACGGTGGCACAGAGCAGCGCAAATATCAGACGAACAACACGGAGCATACGGGGTCTCCCTAGATGGGCGTGACGTAAAGTGGCGGGCAGGGGATAGGATAGCCCCCCAACGCCGGGAAACGCTAGAAGCTGGCTCTTCTCGTGAGTGACGGTTCGAGCGCTATAGGCACTGGCACAACGACTGGCCCAAATTGTCTTTGAGCTCCTGTGCGTTCGCGGTCACACCCCATGGACAACAACCATGCATCATTTTTGAGACGACGTCGCACAAAGGGTCCAGCCTGTTGCATACGTGCCCCATTGCCCTTTCCGGGATCTCTCAAGGCGGGGATACGCTCCATCCCGGAGAGAAATCCTGATCAATTACCACCTTCAACACCTTTACCTTTGCCCTTCTCTCCCGCGACGCCGCGGTGAACCGTGCCTGTCGCCTCCGCGGTATTCACCCCGGCGAGTGCGCGTGCATCCCTCGCCCTCGCTGCCCTCTTGCCGGGGGCATTCCAAAACTCTGAGCCGGCCATCTCAGGACGCCGTACAGTTCACGTCTTGATTGACGACGTGAACCTGAAGGGTGAACCGGGCTAATGACCGCTCACGAGCTCTACCTCTTGCATCTCGGGCAACTCGGGTCACGCGATCCTGATACGGGTGAGGCGCGCTTCAGCCAGGTCCCCGGTTACCTGATCCGGACGGCAACAGGGCGCACCGTCCTGGTGGATACCGGTAACCCGGCCGCACTGATCGGGCAGCCGACCGCCGCGCCGTGGTGGGATCTGGTCAACAACACCCGCCCCGAGGATGACCTGGTAGCGCGCCTCGCCGGGCTCGGCATCGCTCCACGCGACGTCGATCTGCTGGTCTCGACCCATTTTGATTTCGACCACTGCGGCCGGCACGATGCGTTCGTCGGCACTGGAATCACCTCCCTCGTCCAGCGGGAGCACCTCGCCGTGGCCCGCGACGATCCACGGTTCGACCCTGCCTTGTGGGACATCCCCGGTATCGCCTACACACCGGTTGCTGGCGATGTCGAGCTGGAGCCGGGGCTGCGCTTGATCGCCTCGCCGGGGCACGTCATCGGGCACCAGTCAGTTTATGTCGAGACGAACGACGGGCCGGTGCTGATGGCTATCGACGCCATCAGCGTCGCCGAGCAGATCACGATGCAACGGTTCCCCAGCACCTACCCCGACCCCGAGGCAGCACGGCAATCACGCGACACGCTAATGGCGCTGGTCGCGGCAACCGGTGCCTTCCTGGTGATGGGCCACGACGCTCCGCAGTGGGCGACGTTACGCAAGAGCCCGGAGCCGTTCCGGAGGCCGTGAGACCGGCCCGACTGCTCGGACGAGCTCTGTCGGCCTTCACTGGTTTCCGCCGGGTCGCGCTGCGCCTGATTTTCTGGTGAGCCAAGGAGTCGAAAAGGAAACCACGGGCAGACGCCTGAAAGTGGCAACACAGGCGTCACCAGACACTCACGGTCCCCTATCACCCCGTCACTCCATGACCCTATCACCCACGCCGTGCCACACCGACGATGTACCGGGCGATGCCGATGACGAGCACCATGAGGCCGAGGGGAGCGGTGCAGATCGAGAGCATGACGATGGTGCCGGTATCATCGCGCTGGCCAATAGCCAGCAGGGCCACCGCGAGCAGCAGCAGCAGCACCCCTCCGGCTATCACCGTCATCGGGCGCGCGCCGAGGACCCAGGCGGCGTTCTCCTGATCCGTTTTTCTCGCGTCGCGGGGAGCATCCTCGGCGCCCGCGTTCGCAGTCAGAGGCGCGGCGACAGATTCTGTGGCTGCTGGGACTGAGATCGCGGGTAAGGGCGCGCCGCATTCCGCGCAAAAGCGGTCTCCAATGCGATTCGCGGTGCCACAGTCAGGGCAGACGAGCGTCTCCTCCCCTGCCCCCTGATCTCTTTCCCGCTCGGTCACCTGTCGCTCCTCCCTCGATGCCCCTTCTCGCCACCCCGCCGAGGGCGGCGAGAGCATCCACGACGAAGCGCCACGGCGTCAAGGCAGTGTCGGGCAGAGCAAGGCAGTGCGGGGGCATGGTATTCCTATGTCCGACGTTGGCGAGCATGGGGTGACGCCGCGGGGGGATTCGCGGCGCGATGGCGGGAGCACGGGACAGGCGGCTTGGAAGACTCCAAAACCGGAAAGCGCGATCCGTGGGACGCGGGAACAGGCGCCGCTGGGTCGACGGTCATCTACTGTGGCCTGTGCGGCGCGCTCAACCCCGCCTCCAGCTACTACTGTGCCGCCTGCGGCACGACGCTGGTCGATGCCTTCCACGCCACCGAGGGACTGCGCGTCTTCGAGCGCCCCGATCCGGCGGCGAGACTGATCGAGATCCTTCCCTCCGGTGGCGAGCTGGAGGTGGTCGACGACCCGGCCGCATCGGCCGACTGGCTGCGCATCCGGCTGCCCTACGGGCGACTCGGGTACGTGCAGACGGCGGAAGCTGCCGCCGCGACCCCCGGCCCGGCAGCCACAACTCGACTTCGCCCACCCGATATCAATACGAACGCGCGGGGCTGCGTGACCTCGAGCGCGGCGCTCTGGGCACTGGCGCTGCTGGTGCTGACGGCCATCTTCGGGGTGGTGATCCTGGCCCGGGCGCGTCCGGAAGACGCGGGGTTGCTGGGGATCGTGTTCTGTATCACGCTCGGCCCGTTGATCCTGCTCACCATCGGGGCCTATGTCGCGGCGCGGACGCGAGAAGACCAGCTTGCCGATGAGGAAGCCGCGCTCGCGGCGCTGGCGCCAGACCAGGACGAGAGTGAAATGCCGGCGGAAGCGCGCTAGGACGGGAGCGACGGGCCGGCGACGACCTTGCAGCCGGAGTCACATGAGAGGATCTTGTCGAGTAACGCGAATACAGACCGATCGTCGATAGCTCCCACGGTGGTGTTGCCGCACAGGATGCTTGCCTTGGATAACGATTTCGGCGTTGGACACCTGACCCATGCAGAGCTGCGACCGGCGCTCGTCTGCCGGCAGCTGCTCCAGGCGATTGACTCCTCGGAAGGACGGCGCAAACGGCGCAAGCGAAACACGACGCCGGATGCCCTAGGCATGGAGGTCAAGCGGGACCTGCTGGAAGCGGCCGTCACCGACGACCCGGACCCAGACGACTTCGAGACCTGGCTCTTCACGCGGGTGCAGGCTTCCGGCGCCCAGGTGGGCGCGACGCGCGCGATGGCGCTGCAGATCTGGGACGAATGGCAATTCGCCCTGGCCTCGGGCGGCTTCCGCGAGTGGCTCGCCGCCGGCGCACCGAGCGACGACTCCCGGCCGGGCACGGACATGGGACTCGATCCGAGGGGGTAAGGGGGCGCTCCGCTGAGGGGGAGTCAGCCGCGTTGCGGCTTCAGGGGGCGCCGGCGGCTGCGCCGCCTCAGCGGGTGAAGGAGTCCGACGCAAGTCCTACTCCTTGTCCTCGCCCCCTTCACCCCCTGAGCGAAGCGACGCCCCCTGAACGAAGTGACGCCCCCTGAGCGCAGCGGCACCCCCTCGTCTACTGGCTCCCGAACGTCGTCGTCCAGTACCAGCCGTATTTGGAGTTCTTGTTGTAGGCGCGCCCGATACCGATCTCAGTGAAGTTCTTGTTACGCATGCCCTTGTCGTGGTCGGGGCTCGACTTCCAGGCCTCCATCACCTCGTTTGCCGTCTCCTGGCCGGCGGCAATGTTCTCCCCGATGAAAGACCAGTTGGTGTAGCCGAAGCGCTCGATATTCTTCTCAGCCGAATCGCCGTTGGAGAGCTGGTGGCTGAAATAGTTCTTGTTCGCCATGTCCTGGGAATGGTGGTCGGCGGCCGCACCGAGCTGATTCTGCAGCGAGAGATTGCCGGCGCCGTTCTTGCGCCGGTAGTCGTTGATCAGGTCAAGGAAGGCGCGTTCTTCGCTATCAGGCGAGTAGCCCCCTCCCCCACCATTCGTGTTCTTGTCCTTCTTCTTGTTCCGGTTCTTGTTCTTACCACTCCCCTTCTTTCCTTTGCCTTTCTTGGCCTCGCCAGACTCGCGCTCTGCGAATATTCCGAGGCCGAAGGCCGCTGGCAGGGCGGCGAGACGCCCCAGGAGGAGGCGCCGGCTGCCACGCGCAGTGTCGGAGATGGTCATGCTGAACGGCTCACGATCGTGATCCACGAGGTCCCTCCCGGTGGCCGAGACGCGGGGTTCCCGGCAACAGTCCACGCTCAGGAACGCGCGGGTGGGACGTCAGGTTGCGCGGGACAATGAATGGGGCTGGCTCGGCGGCCAGCCCCGGGACACGTGAAGCGATGGGACGTGCGAGCCTAGAAGACCGTCACCGGGGTGCCGAGGGGAGCCCAGCCGTAGAGGAACTCGGAGACGGGGAGCGGCAGGTTGATGCAGCCGTGGCTCATCCGCTGGCCGAAGTTCTCGTGCCAGTACGCCCCGTGCAGGGCTTCCGCCTCGAGGTTGATGTACATCACATTTGGCACGTCGGCGACCCCGTAGGGGATGCTGCCGGGTGGCTCCTTGCCTCCGTCCCCAACGACCCAGACCACGTTCCCCTCCGCATCGGTGGCGCCGCGCATGTCCTCGAGCGGCACCTTGTAGCGGATCCGGAAGTGGCCGGTCTCGGTGTCGTTCGGGGGCAAACCGGTGCTGATGGGCGTCTCCAGGACGAGGGTCTCGCCCTCATAGGCACGGAGGCGCTGCTCGGGAATGCTGACCTCGATCCGTTTGGGACCGGGCGCGGAGGCCACGTCGACCGGAAACGGGTTGGCGACTTTGACGAAGAGTGACTCGTCGTAGCCGGGGAGCCCAGCTGCCGGCACGCGCGAGGTGCTCACGCCGAGCCGCGCGGCGAGTTGCTCACCCAGCGGAGCGAGCTGCACCCCCTCGGGGGTCTCGACGAGCAACCCGCCATCGAACCACTGCGCGGGCATCCCCCGCTCAGTGACCACTTCGGAGAGCGGCGAGCCGAGGTAGAAATCCCCTTCGTGGCGCGTATACCAATCGAGGAAGACCCCGGTGACCGTGTGGCCGGTGACGCTGTCGTAGATCCCGCCGGCGGCGATCGCTGCTTGCACCGCGGGGTCATCCGGCGAGAGCGGACTCATGGCCGGAGAGCGGTTGCCGCTGGGCAGGCGCTTGCCTCCGGCGTGTGTTCCCAGCCCACTCGACCGCTCACCGATGAGGAGCCGCCCCACCGGCATCGGCCGCACGAACGGCTCGACGGTCCAGACCATGGTCGGCAGGTATTGCAGCACCCCGCGCTCGAAGACCTGGGAGTAGTACCCGTCCGGGGCGGCGAACGGCTCCGAGATGGGTCGGCCGAACATGGCCTCTTCGCCGGTGGCCCGCCAGTAGTCGAGGAAGATGCCCTCCAGCGTATGCCCGGTCTCGTCGATGTAGACGGCAAAATCGGGCTGCCCGACAGCCGGCGGCAACTCGGCGTTGCCGAGGAACGAAATGGCCGCGAACTCGGTCTCGGCCCCATTTGCTAACGCGAGGGGATCATCCTGCGCCCACACCCGCTCGGCCGAAAGCAGAGCCACCGCGGGCGACCCCACCAGCACGGCGGCGAGCGCCAGCGTCAGTCCCCGTTGCCAACGTCCCACGGCGCCAAGCCGGTGTCGCCACCGGAAGGCCGCACGCGCCTCAGTCCCCATCATCCCCAACCCCAGATCTCACCCCGCGGGGTGTTGTCTCCGATCTGGCCGCAAGCCCTTCCCAAGACTCTTGACCATGTTCCTCGTAGGATAGCAATCGCCGTGCCTGACTGAAACCCCCACGCTCCCGACTCTTCTTCTCGACTCCTCGACTTCTACAACCCGGGACTGAAGACGCCGTTTGAGACGAGGGCCCACAGAGCCGCGACGATGATCCCGATGAAGAGAAAAACGAGGAGGAGCGTCTCCCAGGCGGCGCGATCGCGACCCTCCCGGAGGGATCGCGCCGCGACGACCGCGGCCGGTAGTCGTCCATCGGGTTCCGGCTCAGGTTCTGGGGGAGACGCCAGTTCAGGCGTGGACATTGGGTCGGCAAGACGCTCAGCCGCGACCGGCGGCGCAATCATGGGGGGCGGCTCGGTGTTCACGGGCGCCATGGCCGGGGCAGTCGATCCAGGCCACTGCTGCCAGGCAGACGGGGCAACGCGTGGGATCGTCACGGCCGCAGCGGGCGAGGCGTCGGCGGGCTCAGCGGAACGGGGCGCCGCTTCGTCTCGCCGTGCCGCAAGGTCGCGTAACCACCGCGGGAAGTCGTCGTCGGTGAGGAAGGTGCGGGGATCGGCCCGCGGACCGAGCGGAGCCGGGTCCTCGACACGAGGGGACGCCACGACACTCGTGAGAGGAAGGGATTCCGCCGTGGAGGGTTCTGGAGGTTCGCGGAGCCAGGTGGGCATGGACGAGTGCAGACCGCCGTCCGGCAAGGGTGGCAATGGCGGCAGCTCGGCGGCGGCGTCCCACTCGTCGGTCTCGGCTAGTGGGGTGCCGCACAGCACGCAGAGCGTGCGGCTGGTGTTGTTCCAGGCACCACAGCCCTGGCACTCGGTCACGGACCGCCCTCCGGGAGTCTCCAGGCGGGGCGCCTCGACCCCGTTCCCGAGTATAGCCACCGCTCCCGACGATAATGGGCGCGGCGCGGCGGACTCGCAGCCGCGAGCGACGGCGAGCGAGGAGGCGTTGGTGTGGACGGTGCGAGCCCGGAGCCTTCCTATAGTGGATGGATGCTGGAGGAGATGCGACGGCGCGAATGGCGTCAGGCGGACTTCGCGCGGGCGGCGGGCGTCGACGTCTCGATGGTCTCGCGCTGGTTGCAGGGGCGTCGTCCCGACCCGGAGTCGCTGTCGCGGGTCGCCGTGGCCCTCGGTGTCGATCTCGACGCCTTACTCACCCTGGCGGGTCACCGGCCAAGGTCATTGCGCGACGACGATCCGCGGGTGGCGACGCTGGTAGCAAAGGTGCGTCAGGTGACGTGGACCCCGGAACGCTTTTTGATCGTCGATGCTCTGCTCGACGACTTACGCCAGCGGTCCTCACGGGTGCCAATCGAACAAGTCGCGCTGCCGGGGATCGAGGGGGAGTCGCTGCGCTAAGGGGGGAAAGGGGGCGCCTTCGGCTGAGGGGGGAATGGGGGAGAGGACGACGCTTCTTCTCGACTTCCGACTCCCGACCTCCGACTACCCTCATCCTTGCCGTCTGGCCGTCTGGCCGTCTGGCCGTCTGGCCGTCTGGCCGTCTACTCCTCGACGCGCACGATGCTCCGCCCACTGTACAGGGTGCCGACGGAAACACCGACGCGGGCATAGACCGCGGGCGGAATGCCGATATCGGCCACGGCCAGCTCGCCGACGACGGAGCGTGCGGCGGGACCAGTGAGTCCGGTCTTGGGCAGCGCCAGCGTGAGCGTGGCCTCGGCATGGATGCAGGGGTCGTAGGGGATCCCGGTCCGGGCGTCGAGACCGGACGGGAGATCGACGGCAAGGACCGGCGCGTGATGAGCATTTGCGGCGGCAATCAGGCGCGCGGCCGCGCCGGAGGGAGGTCCACTGAGCCCGAAGCCGAGCAGCGCGTCGATGATCACGTCGGCGCCAGGAAGGTCGGGAGTGTCGTCTTGGTCCAAATCTAGCGGCGGGTGGATCGGCAGGGCCAGGGCCTTGAGTGACCGGAGCTGATGCGCGGCGGCGCCGTCCACTGGCAACGCGTTGGGATCGTGACTGAGCCAGACGGCCGCCTGGGTGCCCCAGGTGTGCAAGAGACGGGCGGCGACCATGCCGTCGCCACCGTTGCCACCACTGCCAGCCAGCACCAGGACGCGCTTGCCCTGAGCGTCGCCGCCGAGGAAGCGCTCCCGCGCCCACGCCGCGACGGCCTGACCGGCTAACTCCATTAACTGCAGCACCTCGACGCCGAGGTCATCGACCATGATGCGATCGACTCGCGACATCTGTTCAGGGGTGAGGGCCGGAATTGGCGACTCAGGCATGCAGCGCGTGTCCTTCCCGTGTGAGTCGTCAGAGCGGTGAAGCCGTGTTAGCCCGGACGTCACAAGGTGAAACGGTCGGGATAGTCTGGACGTTTGATAGACTGGGCGTCACTGCTCGCCAAGGCAATCTCGGTGACGGCCGGGCACGCGGTGATCCGCGGTTGACACTGGCGGGATCGGATGATAGCGTGGCACGGGGGGACGCCCGAGGCATTGCCATCTGGGTTCATCCGGGTGGCTCCGCGCGCCGCTGGTAGTCGTGGGCGGCCTGGGGCGTAGCGAGGGAGGGTAATTCAGGGATGGAGAAGCGACGGAATTCTGGGCTGATCGGCCGTGCACGGCGTGGTCTTCTGGTCGGTGTACCGGCCGTGGGCCTGGCGGTGGCCATGGTCGGCGTCGCCCCAGCCGGGCAGGCGTTCGCTCAGCAGGACATCGGCGCCAGCATTGCCGCCACAGTCGCGGGCGCGGTCTCTGGCATCGCGACGAATAGTGGCGGTAACGGCGGCAGCATCGTCACAGGCAGCGTCTCGACCGAGAGCAACGCCTTGGACTTCGGTGAGGACCAGGGCACGGCCATCTCCGACGCGAGTGGCGGCAACCACAACACGTCGTTGCCCAACGGGTAACCCGGGCAGCCGACTGACGTATGATTCGCAGGTTTTCTGCCGTGGCTCGCGTGAGCCTGACACGGGAAATCCCCAAGCAGAACCTATCCGGATGCTGTCTGGATGGTTGTGCTGACGGCCGGAACGCTCTGGTGGTCTGGCTGCCAAAAGGGAAGGTAGAACGATCATGAATTTTCGTCGTATCACAGGGTTGGTCACAGGGCTGTTCGGCGGCGCGACGGCAGGCTCGGTAGCAATTGGCGCGGAGATTGCGCAGGCCCAACAGGATCTTGGCGACAGCATCGCCAACTCGGTGGCGGGCGCGGTTTCCGGCATCGCCACCAATAGTGGTGGCACGGCCAGCGGTGGCACGAGCGTCGAGCGCAGCGAGGTATCGCTCGGTGAGCAGCAAGGCCTCGCGATCTCCGACGCGAGTGGCGGCAGCAACAACGTATCACTCGGCGACGCGAGTGGCGGCAACAACGTGTTATTCGAGAGCTGAGGCTGATATACTTAGTGGCAATCCCCGCAGGGGTTTTGCGGTCAACGTCCGGCAGATGTAAGATTCAGGAGGTTTTCTCTCGCCACCCGTCGTGAAACAGGAGCCTTCACGGGCAGGCAGTCCGACGGGAGAAGAACAGCACATGGCGCCGTCGCCGAGAGACGTAAAGCGGTGAGCGAGGCGCAATGAGTTGGGCTTCTCTGCATTGCCAGTGAGGTAGCCGCGAGACGGGCGGTCACGCCAGAACCGAGAGAATCGCGCAACGAGCCGGCGCACCGGTTTCGCGCCCGGGAGGGCACGAATCATTGAGGAAGGGCTCCGAGGGGGGCCACAGGGAGGGCGTAAGGAAATGCAGTTCACAGATACCGCTTCTGCTGGTAACGGTGGCGTCGCGACCGCTTCTGCGAATGGTGGCGCGGTGGCGATCGGTGACGTCAACAGCGGTGGCAATGCCGGCAGCGCCATCGGCATCGGCGACACCTGGGGTGGGCCGGTCGCAGCGGATGGTGGCACCATGGCCAACAGCACCACGCTGGGCATCACCGCCAACGGCGGCACCGCGATTGCGGACGCCTCGGGCGGCGACTACAACCTGGCTTTCGTCAGCTAGAACGCACCGGGTTCGCCCGGTCGTTCTCGAGCGACGACATTCGGGGGGAGCGGATTCCGCTCTCCCCGAATGTTTTTTTGTTGTGCCACTCAAACCCCATTGCCCATAATCCATAATCGCTATGACACCCTCATCCTTAGCCTCCGTTACAGGTACCCTGGAACTCAGCTCTGATGACCCCCAGACGGCGCTCGACGCCGTGCAGCGGGAGATCACAGCCTGCACACTCTGCGTCGAGGCGGGTTTCATCCCCACGGCGCGCCCGATCTTCCGTGGACATGTGGGACAGCGGTTGATGATCGTGGGGCAGGCGCCGGGACCGTCGGCCGGGGAGAGGCCGCTGCCATACACCGGCGCCACCGGGCGCACGCTGCAACGCTGGCTCGAGCGGGCCGGGTTTCCTCCTGGGTCGCTGCATCGCGACTTCTACCTGACCAGTCTCACGAAGTGCTTCCCCGGCCCGGCGACGGGCCGCGGCGGGAAAGGGGATCGACCACCATCCGCCACGGAGATCGCCTTCTGCGCCAGGCATCTGGACCGGGAGATCGCGCTGGTGCGGCCGGAGATCGTCGTCTCGCTCGGGCGGCTGGCCGCGGAGCGACTCGATCCGACGGCGCGCAAACTATCACTGGTCGATCTCGTCGGGAGCTTTCGCTTGGTCGAGCGCGCGGGGCATCGCTTTCACCTGCTACCTCTGCCGCACCCTTCCGGCGTCTCGCGTTGGCTGAACGACCGGACGCATCAGGGGCGGCTGAATGAGGCGCTGGCAGTATTGAGCCGGGAGTCGGAAGTCGGAAGTCGTGGAGTTAGGGATTAATCGGCACTACGGCCGGTAGGGGCAATAGTCCGCCGCCCACGGCAAACCCGTCGCCAACACCTCCGACCTCCGACTCCCACTCCGTTCCGGCCGGGGCAGCGTATCCTAGTCAAAGAATCGTTGGCCCTCATGACCAGAGCAGGAGAGGAGCGGGCTGCTCAGGCCCGTCCATACACACTGCATAGGCAGAAGGAAACGGGAATAGACAGGTATGGACGGTGGGTAGCGACCGACCGAACTGGCGGGAGGGCGAGCATCGAGATGTCGTTCGAGAGCGCCCGACGCGTGGCAGAGCCGTGAGTTACGGTCGTGGATGGAGCGAGGTGGGCGACCAACCTGGTGACGGCCACGAGCCAGGCCCCGAGAGGCTGCCAGCGTTCAACCGGCTCGGTATCGCGATGGCGCGCTATCACGGGCTCGTCGTCGCGGTCTGGGTTGTTATCCTGGTTGGCAGCGCGCTCCTGGTGCCGCGCTTCCATTCGTCGGTCACCGGCCCCCCACTCGATGTTCTCGGCTCCGACTCCTACCGCGCCCAGGAGATCATTGCGACGCGTTTCGACCAACCGTTCGCCGAGCAGGACCTCGTCGTCTTCGAATCGGAGACGCTGGTCGCCACTGATGACGAGTTCCGCGCCGTCATCAATACGGCGCTCGATCGCGTAGAGGAGTTTCCCGGCGTCGTCAGCGTGGTCTCGCCGTTCGACCCTCGAGCGGGGGGGTTGGTTTCCGAAGGGGGCAACGTCGCCACGGCGGTTGTTGGGTTAAGTGGGTCGAACGCGGACCGGCAGGCCCTGTCCCCGCGGCTGACCGAGGCGGCCGCATCGGCGGCGACGGATGAGGTTCGTGTCTACGTTACTGGGCGCTCGCCGCTGATCGCCGAACTCGTGGACCAACAGGAGGAGGATCTTTCACGGGCGGAACGGCTGGGATTGCCGCTTGCGCTCCTGATCCTGCTGATCGCCTCGGGCACCGTTGTCGCCGCCAGTCTGCCGCTGCTGTTGGCGATGGCCGGGGTGATCGTCACCTTTGGCATGCTGGGCGCCGTGTCGACGTTCACCGAGTTCAATCTGTTCGTCCCCAACATTGCCACGATGATCGGGCTCGGCGTCGGCATCGACTACGCGCTGTTCATCGTCAACCGCTACCGGGAAGAGCTGGCCCGCGGCGCAGATCCCAGACGCGCGGTGGCGACCACGACCGCGACCGCCGGCAGGACCGTCTTCTTTTCCGGGCTCACCGTCCTCCTTTCGCTCGCGGGTCTTCTGTTGGTCAACGCCCGCATCTTCCAGGAGCTTGCGCTGGGGGCGATGTCCGCGGTCTTGATCATGGCCCTGGGCGCCTTGACTCTGGTGCCGGCGCTGTTGGCCTGGTTGGGCCCTCGTGTCAACGCGCTTCGTCTGCCCGGCAGGAGCCAGCAATCGGTGAGCTTCGGTGGAGAGCGGTTCTGGGAACGATGGGCGCGCACGATCATGCAGCGTCCGGGGGTGTGGGCGGCTGGGGCCATCGTCATCCTCCTGCTCCTCGCCGCGCCGGTCACCCGCCTCAATCTGGCACTAGACACGGGAACCAGCGATATCGGCCAGCAGTCGGCCGGGCTGGGGCGCGAGATCCTGGAACGGGAGTTCAACGAGGGCCGTATCTCGCCGCTCGAGGTCGTCTACGTCAGTCAGGACGGTCCCCTCGACGATGCGGATCTCGAGACCATCGCCCGTCTCTCTGAGCTGCTGGCCAATGACTACGCGGCCGTCTCTGTCACCTCGGTGACCACCCTCCTCGATCGCTTCGTTGGCAACCACTCGGTCGAGACGCTCGAGCTCGCCGCGACCTTTCCTCAAGTCGTGGAGGGATCCGGAGACCTGATCAACCTCGCCAGCGGCAGCGACGTCGCGGTCATCCGCGCCGTCCCGCGCTGGTCACCCGATTCTCCAGGACCGCTTGAGCTCGTGCAGCGGGTCCGCGACACGATGGTGCCCAACGTGCTCGAAAGCCAGGGGGTGGACGCCGAGGTCGTCGTCGGCGGTCTCAGCGCCCAGATCGTCGACATCACCGCCGAATCGCTCCGCAAGCTCCCGGTGGTGATCGGCCTGGTGGTGATGCTCTCGTTCGTCCTCCTGGCGCTCGTCTTCCGCAGCATCGTCATCCCGATCAAGGCCATCCTGATGAATGTGCTCAGCATCGCCGCCGCCTATGGTCTGCTCGTCGTCGTCTTTCAGGAAGGGGCTGGGGCCAAGGTCTTTGATTTCCAGCGAACCGGGGCCACACAGGTCTACCTGCCCTTGCTCACCTTCGCTGTGCTCTTCGGGCTCTCCATGGACTACGAGGTCTTTCTGCTAGGGCGGATCAAGGAGGAGTGGGAGCTCACCAGGAACAACCAGAGTGCCGTTGTGCGGGGACTGCAACGAACCGGCGCCGTGATCACCACGGCGGCGGCAATCATGGTGACCGTCTTTGCCGCCTTCACCTTCGCCCGGCTCACCGAGGTCAAGACGCTCGGCTTCTCGCTCGCCGCCGCGGTGCTGATCGACGCCACCCTGATCCGCATCATCCTCGTCCCGGCCGCGATGCAGCTGATGGGGGAGTGGAACTGGTGGTTCCCGGCCTGGCT
>JAHWJF010000259.1 GCA_019348515.1 Chloroflexota bacterium
CAGGCCGGGTAGCCAGCCGCCTGCCCGGCGCTTTGACCAGTGCCCTCCGCGAGTGCCCGAGACCAGTGCCTTCCGCTCACGCTCTACACGTTTGTCGATTCGATCCTCGATGCTTGGTTGTACAACGTCTTGGGACTCCACCCTGGTCAGCTCCTCGTTCGCAATGACGACCAACTCTTCCCCGAGTTTCAGGGTCAGGACCTCTCCTCGTACGGTCCGGCTCAGCTCGAGCATCGGGCTGTCGACGGCGCCACGGTCTCTTCCCTCCCGGCACAAGCCCGGAACCTGGCATCGAACGAGAAGAGCGTCGCGATCCTGACGATCGGCGGTAATGATTTGCTGCGGGGGTTGATCATCGATCGCGGACCGGGCATCGACGCCTTCGCCACGGCGCTCGACGCCTTCCTCCGCGACCTCCCGATACGCCCCGTGCTTCTTGGCAACGTCTACGATCCAACATTCGGCGACGACAACCTCAACTTCACGGGGGTCACGCCCACCCTCGCGCGCGAGAACCATCGCCGCGTCAACGCCGCCATCGCCGAGCTCGCGAACAGGTACGGCGCACTCGTCGACCTCCATGCCCATTTCCTGAACGGCGACCCGACCTGGTGCACCCACATCATCGAGCCGAGTCTCCGGGGAACTTCTGAGGTTCGCCGCTGCTTCCTGCCACGACTCCTGGCCATCATGGACGGACTAGGTTGAACTGAGTACCCCCGGCAGGAGTTCCGAAAACACACGCGAGAGGCTCAGGCATTCTGGCGTGCACGCGCGAGACTGGTGGTTAACGGAGGATGGCATGGCAACAGAGCAGCAGTACGAAGCTACGGCAAGCGAGCACCCCGGCGTCGGGCAGGCGATCGCATCCAGCACCCAAGACGCTACCCGTGATTGGGCCGTGACGCTCGCGACTCCGCGCCTCATTCCGGTTGCCCTCTCGGCGCTCCTGGAGGGACTCGGGCAAGCCTATAACCGGCAGCCGGTGAAGTCGGCTGGCTTGGTAGCCGCCGGTCTCGGCTTGAGCACGGCGAGCGGTCTCAACACCTGGCTGATGCGGCGGGTGTTTCGCGCCAAGAGCGTGACGATCGGGACGGAGCGGATTCGCCCCTGGCTCCTCGCGGCCTGGGCAGTTACCTACGCGTTCAGCCTCTGGGACGCCTGGGCCGGAGCACCAAAGCCGGACGCAGAGCAAGGCGGGCCAAATCCGTGACGGCACGGTCTCACGACCCGCTCCACGCGCAGGAGACGCAGCCCGGTTTACCTACACGAGGCCGGTCGCCAGGCGGGGCATATGACGTTTCCCCGTCGGTTAGGGGATGACGGTAACGGCGGTGCCTTCAGGAGCCCAGCGGTACATCCACTCGGCCACATCCATGGGCAGGTTGACGCAGCCGTGGCTCATCGGTGTACCGAAGCTGTTGTGCCAGTAGGTGCCGTGCAGGGCGTGACCCTCGTTGGTGAAGTACATCACGTAGGGCACGTCCGGGACCTCGTACGATTCGCCGTTGACCGTCCCGGCCATCGTCTCCATCGGCAGCTTGACCAGGACTCGAAACTGCCCAACGGGAGTCGCGACCTCCGGGGTCTCGGCGGTGCCAGTACTGACCCAGGTGGCGAGGACGAGTTCCTCGCCTTCATAGGCCCAGAGGCGTTGCGCTCCAAGCGAGACAACAACCTCATTCCATCCCGTCTGCCACCGTCCGGGTCCAGGGTCGACCATCTCCTGGGCGGATGCTGAGTGGCCAGGGACGCCCAGCGTCACGACGAATGCGGCAAGTCCGCCAGCGAGGCACCGCAACGCGGTCCGTCGTGACTGCGGAGCAGAAGACAAGAACGTTGTGCTGACGGTAGAGCAGCGGGGGTCCACGAGCACCTTCCCGGGTACAGCCAAAGACAGAGGGCCGCGGTTGCGACCCTGATCCATCTTCTGTTCGCCCCGTCTCTGTGTCAAGAGGTACTTGCGTGCCCAATCCAGGCACGATCGTCGCTTACGTCACGGCGAACGCTGTGTTAGCACGATCCCCGTCCTGGTCGGCGATCAACCGGCTGAGGGCCTCGTACCGCTCGAGGTCGGCGCGGAAGGTGTCCAGGCTCGCTCGCCAGAAAGCGGGGTCACGGAGGTCGATGCCGAACTCCGTGGCAAGGTCGTTCGCCTCGCGCATGCCGGAGTCAGCGAGTAGAGTGTCGAATCGGTCGAAGAACCCTTCAGGATCCCGGTCACGAGCGGCAAGCAGTCCGAGTCCGAAGAGCATGCCGAAGGCATAGGGGAAGTTATAGAACCAGACATTGTGGATAAACAGATGTGGAGCGGTCCAATTCGTCGAGCGAACGGTCGCGGGATCGATGGCATCGCTCGCCACTTCACGCCAGGCGCTCGCCGTCATGTCGTCGAGTTCCTGGGCGGACAGCTCGCGCGCCCCTCGCGCGGCGAAAATCTGCTGCTCGACGTTGAACAAGGGCAGTGTGCCGAAGACATTGAGCGAGAGCGACTGCATCCATCCGTCGAGCAGAGAAACCTCTTGCGCAGGCGTCGTATTGGCACGCACCGCCCGCTGCACGATCGCCTCGCAGATGGTGCTGGCCGTCTCGGCGAGGGTCATTGGGAAGCTCGTGGGGGTTCCGGCCATTTCGGCAGGCGCCTGGAGGAGTGTGCGACCGCGGTCGGCGATTGCGACGACGTGATAGGAATGGCCCAGCTCATGCGCCAGCGCGCTCATCCAATCGTAGACCGGCAGGTAATTGGCAAAAATGCGCGATTGCTCATCGCCGACCGGCATTGAAAACGCGCCGCCATCCTTCCCCTGGCGGGGACCGGCATCGATCCACTGCTCGGCAAAGGCGCGCTCGGCGAGCGCGCCCAGGCGCGGGCTGAATGCTTTGAACTGGTCGGTGATGAACTCCCGTGCCGTATCGTACGGCCAGGGTGTGACCTCCCCAACGGGCGCCAGCAGGTCGTATCCGGTCAGTACCGGCAGGCCGAGCAGGCGCGCCTTGGCGCGCAGGTAGCGACGATAGTCGGGTAGGGCCTCGACAATCGCCTGCATCAATGCATCGAGGATGGCGCGATCGATCGCGTTCGAAAACAGCGCCTGGTCGAGCGGGCTCTCCCAGCCCCGGCGCAGCGCTAGCGTGAGCTGCTGACCCTTGACCCCATTCAGCGCGGAGGTGAGCGGCACCGCTAGCGCCTGCCATGCCGCCGCTTCGGCCTCGAAGGCGCGGCGGCGGATATCGCGGTCGGAGTTGTACAGGAGATTGCCGATCTCGCTCAACGGCAGCTCCCGCTCCTCGCCATCGAGCTCGATGCGCGCGGTGGCGCGGCCCGCGAGATCGTCACGCAGCGCCGTCCAGGCCGCGGCGCCAGACGGACCGAGGACGGCCGCGAGCTCCTCCTCTCCTTGATCCATGAGGTGTGCCGCGGCGGTTCCGATCCGTCGCAACGCCGCTGCATGCTCCCGCACGACGTCGGACTGCGCGGCGAGCGCGTCGACGTCGAGTGTGCCGACCCAGGCGATGAACCGGGGCGCAAGCCGGGCCAGCCCGGCCTGCTGTTGTCGCCATGCACCGGCCGCGCCCTGCGCCGCTTCATCGCGCACGTCGGCTGCAACCAGACAAAAAAGATAGCCATCGACGCGCATGGCAAGGTCGAGCAGGGCGTTGTAGCGCTCGATCACGGAATCCACGGTGGTCACCGCGCTGGCGTCGACGAACGACAGGGGCCGCGTGCCGATACCCTCGCGGTCGAACAGCTCCTCGAGCTCCCTGGTGGCCGTTGCGATGCCCTCGATCGCCGCCCGGAACTCCGGGGACCGCGGTCCCGGTAAAATGCTGTCAAGATCCCAGCGCGGCAGCGTCTCCGCCGCGTCGTTCGTTGTCACTGCCATGGCTGCCTGGATCCGTCGTTAGACGGCGCTACATCGCTACCCTTTTACATAGGAAAGCTTCTCGGCGACTTTGCCGTCCTTGACCCGAAAGAGATCGACACCTCGAATGGAGCTATCTCCCCAGGAGTAGCGCCAGCGGACGGCGCAGCGGTCGCCGGCGGCGAAGATGTCTTCGGCTTCGAAATGGGCCCGAGGCGATCCGGCGAAGAACTGCTCCCAGAATGCGCGGACTGCCGCCTGCCCCTCATGCCGCGCCCCGTCGGGAGGCGGCGAGGTGTTCTCGAAGACCACGTCATCAGTCATGAGCGCCATCACGTCGTCAACGTCGTGCCGGTTGAAGGCGTCATTGAAGCGATCGATCGTCGCCAGCGTCTCGGCGGTCGTGGCATCCATTCCCGGCTCCTTGCTAACAGAGGGTGATAGGGTGATGGGAATACATCCGTCGCTCCCGGCCTGGCTTCGGGGCCTACGGTTCTGACCTCGAGACCGCGAGATCGATCAGCCGGTCACGCACGCGCGTGGCGTTTGCCAGGGCGACGGCCAGCGGATCGTCCGCCGTCAGGTCGCCGAGCTTGGGATGACGGTGCTCGATCATCGGCACGGTGAGCAGATTCCCGCGCGGGGTGTAATCCATCAGGATGAAGGCGTAGGACAAATCGAGTGTCCGCACCAGGGTGTCGACGATCTCCGCCGCGGCCAGCTCGTGGGAGATAGGGCGGTCGCGGAAGCTGTTCAGCCAGAGCTTCAGGTGCTTCAGCTCCAGCACGTTGCGGTCCGGGATGGTCACCAGGTGAACGGTCGCGAAATCGGGGTACTCGGAGCGTGGGCAGAGGCAGGTGAACTCCGGGAAGCGCTGGTAGAGAACCTCGCGGTGTCCCTCCGGAGCCGGCCAGATCTCCCAGGTGGCGGGGTCCGCCGCCGCCGCGACCGCTTCGCCGCCGTACTTCCGCCTCCCGCCTTCTGCCTCCCGCGTCGCGTCAGGCATCGTGCGCTGCAATGGTCACCTTGCGGATCTCCGCACCGTCGAGCCGATAGGCGCCGCCGATCGCCGCGATCCCCTCCGCGACCCGGTCCAGCGGCAACCGGTGGGAGACGAGATCGGTGAAGGGGTACTTGCCCGATTCGATGAGCGCCCGGCCGGCGACGAAGTGTGGGGTGTCGGCGCCCCAGACGGCGACGAGCGTGACCTGCTTGTGGACCATGTGGCGGAACGGGTTGAGGGCGACGTCGCCATGATCGGTGTAGTGTCCCGCTTCGACGTACGTCCCGCCCCGGCGCAGCATATCGAGTCCTTCCGGAAGCGAGGCCGGCACCCCGGTGCACTCGAAGACGACGTCCGCGCCGTACCCACCGGCGGTCTCTTCCCGCACCAGGCGCACGCGCTCGGCGGGATCGGGAACGTCGTCAATGCTGATCGTCAGATCCGCGCCGAACTCCCTCGCCAGCTCCAGCCGGGAGTCGGGGGCGCCGACCACGATCGTGCGCAGGGCGCCTGCCTCGCGGGCGGCGACCAGGGTGAGGATACCGATGGCTCCGGCTCCCTGAATCACGGCGGTCGAGCCGACGGGCATATCGACCCGGCTCACCTGGTGCAGGCCGATGGTGAGCGGTTCCAGCACGACAGAGGTCTCGGCATCGGTCTCCATCTTCAGATAAGTCGAGCCGGGAACCAGATTGAGGTACTGGCTGAAACCGCCCTGGAAGTCGGGCGGCACGTCCTTCAGCGGCCGGAAGCCATAGCCGCGCCGCTTCAAACAGAGCGTCGGTTGCTGATGGACGACACAGTAGAGACACTGCCGGCACGACATCCCCGGTTGGATGTAGACG
>JAHWJF010000260.1 GCA_019348515.1 Chloroflexota bacterium
TGATCAGATGCTTCTGGTAAAGCTGCTCGGCGGGCGGCAGAGCGCGGACGACATCGGCCCGCCCATTCCTGCTGCCAGGCGACTTCTCCACCGCGGTCCTCTCAAGCTTCTCGCTTCTCGCTTCTCGATTTCGAGCCGTCCCGGGCGCGGCGCCCGAGAGCAACCACCAACCGTACCATCTGCACGCATCAGGCCGCCGTTATGCGGCGCGAAGCGGGTATAGTTTGCGGAGTCTTGTCACTTATGGAAGTTAGCGCCTCGCCCGGCTGCCTCGGGAGGCGCTTTAACGCGGGAGCGGGTCATGGCGGTCGATCTGAAAACGGAAACGGGGGCTGCGCCCGCCTGGAATGCATCCGCCGCGGTGCCCGATGCGCGTGGCCGCTTTGGGCAGTTCGGCGGAAAGTATGCGCCAGAGACGCTGATGCCAGCACTCGACGAACTGGAGACCGCGTATGCCGAGGCTCGCCGTGATCCCAAGTTCCAGGACCTCATCGATCGGCTCGCGCGCGACTACGTCGGTCGCCCCACGCCCCTCTACTTCGCGCGCCGTCTGACCGATCTCGGCGGTGGCGCGAGGATCTTTCTCAAGCGGGAAGATCTCGCGCATACCGGCGCCCACAAGATCAACAATGCCCTCGGGCAGGGCCTGCTCGCCAAGCGGATGGGCAAGCAGCGCATCATCGCCGAAACTGGCGCTGGACAACACGGCGTCGCGGCGGCGACTGTCTGCGCCCTCCTCGGGCTCGATTGCATTGTTTACATGGGTGAGCTCGACATCGCCCGGCAGTCGCCAAACGTCTTTCGCATGAAGCTCCTGGGGGCCGAGGTCCGTCCCGTCACATCTGGCTCGCGGACGCTGAAGGACGCGACCAACGAGGCGATCCGGGACTGGGTCGCCAACGTCGAGGACACGTTCTACATCATTGGTTCAGTCGTCGGCATGCATCCCTATCCAATGATGGTCCGCGATTTTCAATCCGTCATCGGGCGGGAAGCCCGCGCCCAGATGCTTGACGCGATCGGCGCGTTGCCGGACGCGGTTGTCGCCTGCGTGGGTGGTGGCTCCAACGCGATGGGCATCTTCTACCCGTTCCTTCAGGATCGGGAAGTCGAGCTCGTTGGCGTGGAAGCTGCCGGGCACGGTATCGAATCCGGGAGCCATGCCGCCTCGCTTAGCGCGGGCAGGGTCGGCGTGCTGCACGGATCGCGCACCTTTGTCCTGCAGGACGAATTCGGCCAGGTGCAAGAGGCGCACTCGATCTCGGCGGGGCTCGATTACCCCGGCGTCGGACCCGAGCTCTCGTACCTCAAGGAATCGCGCCGCGCGACCTTCGTCAGCATCACCGATGCTGAAGCGCTCGAGGCCTTCCAGACGCTCTGCCGCACCGAAGGGATCATCCCGGCGCTCGAGTCGTCGCACACGATCGCCCACGCCCTCCCCCTGGCCCGGCGGCTGGGCCAGGACAAAACGCTCCTCGTCAACCTATCGGGACGCGGCGACAAGGATCTGCAGACCGCGGCAGACGCTCTCGGGATGTCGCTGTGACCGCGACCGGATCGCCGCCAGCAACAGCAACGACGTCCTCAACATCAAGCCGCACTGCGGAGGCCTTTGCCCGCGCCCGGGCGGAGGGGCGTACGGCGATCATGCCCTACGTCACGGCCGGGTATCCAACACCCCAGCGGTCGGAGGAATGGGTGCTCGCGCTGGTTCGCGGCGGCGCTGACATGATCGAGATCGGGGTGCCGTTTTCCGACCCCCTCGCCGACGGAGCGACGGTCCAGCGCACCAGCCAGACTGCCCTGCGCCATGGCGTGACTCTGGCTACCGCGGTCGCCATGACGCGGCGCTTGCGTGAGAGCCACGGCGTCACGGTTCCAATCTGTCTCATGGGATATTTCAACCCAATGCTGCAATACGGCCTGGAGCGCCTCGCGGCAGACAGCGCGGCCGCGGGCGTTGACGGGTTTATCGTTCCGGATCTCCCCGCGGAAGAGAGTGACGAACTCCTTGAGGTCTGTCGCCAGCATGGCCTCGATCTGATCTTCCTCCTGGCGCCGACATCGACCGATGAACGCATCGAAGCCGTTGCGCGGCGTGCCAGCGGGTTCGTCTACTGTGTCTCGCTGACCGGCGTCACCGGGCAACGGGCCGCGCTACCTGACCTGCACGACTATCTCGCTCGCGTCCGGGTCCGAACCGATATCCCCCTGGCGATCGGGTTCGGCGTGTCGACACCCGAGCATGTGCGTCAGGTCGGAGAGGTCGCGGACGGCGCAGTCGTCGCCTCGGCGCTGATCAACTTTCTGGACGGGGTCCCGGAAGAAGAGCAACTCCTGGCCGCCGAGCAATTCGTGCGCGGATTGCGGGGCGAGGCCCCGTTCCCGCCCGAGGTGGCCGCGTCGCCCTCGGTGCAAGCTGCCCTCGAACCGCGTGGGCGAAAACCAGACGGAGATCCCGTGCCAGAGTCAGCGTTGGTCGAACCCGCCCCCCTCCGTCAGATCTCCTGTCGTGGCATACGCGGGGCAACGACCATCGAAAGCAACACCGCCGAGGACATTCTCGAGGCGACGACGGACCTGCTGGAGGCGTTGATCCGCCTCAACGACATTGCTCCGGACGACGTGGTCAGCGCCATTTTCACCACTACGCCGGAGCTCACGGCCTCATTCCCCGCCATGGCGGCCCGGGGTTTAGGCTGGACCGAGGTTCCCCTCCTCTGTGCCCACGAAATGAACGTGCCGGGGGCGCTGGGCGGTGTCGTGCGCATCCTGCTCCACATCAATACGGAGCGCGCACCTTCAGAAATTCGCCACGTCTACCTGCGCCACGCGCGGGCCCTGCGCCCGGAGTGGGCCTATGACGACTCGCAGCTCTCGGAAATTCTCGGCCGGGCAGTCACGGCCTCTGACACGACCACGTAGCCGCGCGCTCCCAAAACGCAGCGCTGGCGAGGAGAAGACCGATGATCATCGTCATGGAGACAAATGCCAACCGCGAGCAGGTCAACGGGATCGTGGCACGCGTCAAGGCGCTGGGCCTCGGCGCGCACCTCTCCGAGGGGGAGGAGCGGACGATCATCGGCATCGTCGGCTCACCCCTGCCCCCGACGCTCGACGACGAACTCGAGGTCCAGTCCGGGGTGGAGCGTGTCGTGCGCATCACCAAGAAGTACAAGCTTACCGGCTGGGATTTTCACCCGCAGAAGACCAGGATCGCCGTGCGTGACGTCGTCATCGGCGGCGACGCGGTGACGATCATCGCTGGCCCGTGCTCGGTCGAGAGCGAGGAGCAGACGGTCGACACCGCGAGAGCGATCAAGGCGGCCGGCGCGACGATCCTTCGCGGTGGCGCCTATAAGCCACGCACCTCTCCCTACGAGTTCCGCGGGTTGGGGCGCCGTGGTCTCGAGATCCTGGCAACCGCACGCGAGGAAACAGGCATGCCGATCATCACCGAGGTGATGACCCCCGCCGACATCGAGCAGGTCGGCGAGTTCACGGACATCTTCCAGATTGGCGCCCGCAATGCTCAGAACTACCTCTTGCTGGAAGAGGTCGGCAAAGCGGGCAAACCGGTCATGCTGAAGCGTGGCTTGTCAATGCTGATGGAAGAGTGGCTCCTGGCCGCCGAATACGTCATGGCCCAGGGGAACCCCGATGTGATCCTCTGCGAGCGGGGCATCCGCACCTTCGAATCGTCGACGCGCAATACGCTCGACGTCAGCTCGGTTCCAGTCATCCAGGGCATGAGCCACCTGCCCGTGTTCATCGACCCCAGCCACGCCGCCGGTAAGCGTGCGCTCGTCCCTGCCCTCGCCCTCGCGGGTATCGCCGCCGGCGCTGATGGGCTAATGATCGAAGTACACCCAAGCCCGGATCATGCGCTTTCGGACGGAGCCCAGTCGCTCACATTCGATCAGTTCGACGAGCTCACTCCTCGCATCGCGGCAGTCGCCGAGGCTGTCGGGCGGAGCTTTGCGCCGATGCCACAGATGGCGGCGGTGTAAGACTGGCAGGATCCGATTCGATTCCTCGCGATCTGCTTATGTTCACCTGATTGCGGTAGTTGGTTAATTCTCGAAGAATTCCTCGCCAAGGGGGTTGACTCTTACAGGTCCGGGTGATACAACCTGTGTGCGGTCTGGGATCGCCCAGACGACAAGGTACGGACGCGGGATCCGCGACGGGAACACGAAGGAAGGAGGCAGTCATATGAATATGCGACACGCACGTCTGGCTGTTTCTACCTATCGGTGCCCGGGGGCTAGCCGTATTAGCGGCTGACCTTGACGCTGCGCGATCTGCGCGCCCCGGGCCTCTTCGAGGTCCGGGGTTTTTGTTTGCCCCGCGTACGCGAACGCTCTGTCCGGGAGGGCGTCGCGAAACGCGGGAGGAGAGGGAGGGCAATCCAGTGCATTACTGCTGTATGTTGAAGAGTCCCACTCGGGGCAACACCGCGAACGCAAGGACCAATCACCGTGAATCTCGTACTACGGCGCTTGCGCTGGCCGGCTCGCGCGATTGCGAGCCTCCGAAATCCTTTGACGACGATCGGGGGTTACCCCCAGGGAGACATCGACCGCCATGTTGGGGACAGATATCGCTTTGAAGCATCAGGTTTCGGAGGCGCGCTTCCGGGACTTTCTCGCCGAAGCCGAGCGCCAACGCTCGGTCACCCTCGCACTCGACTCACGGCAGCAGATGCGCCGAGCCGGCATCTTCGAGGCTCGAGCGACAGTTGCGACGCTCCTTCTTCGCGCGGGCTCCTGGCTCATGCCGGAAGAGGCGCCGGATGCGAGCAATCATCCAGTCACGTTCGAGCTTCGACCCGGGCAGTGACCCCTTCGGGAGCCGTGAAGCTCACGTGGAGAGGTCCCATGCAGTTCAGCAGGACCTCTCCACGAAACCGACACTCGAGCACGCTTTCATACAGGTGCAACCAGTACACCGGCGCCCCAGGCGGGCACATCCGTCCGGGGCGTCGCATGCTCCGCACAGAAATACTTGTGGTATCCTCAAAGAGCGTACGTACACTGGTCGGCGGCACACCTCCGGGCCATGTCGCGAGTCGTGCGCATGCCCCTGGTGAAAGCGGAGTCGCATGGCTCGAGTCATCGCCTTCTTCAATCAAAAAGGCGGCACCGCGAAGACGACCAGCACGCTCAACGTCGCGGCCGCTCTCGCCGAGCGCGGGCGGCGTGTTCTCGCCATCGATATGGATCCTCAGGCAAGTCTCACCATGGCCACCGGCGTCGATGTCGCCGCGCTCGACGCTTCGATCTACGACCTGCTCCTCGATGATGAGCTCGACCTGCCATCCCTCGCGGTACCAAGTTCACTCCCTGGCGTCTCCCTCATCCCATCGCATCCAGACCTCGCCGCCGCCGAACTGGAACTCCTGAACGTTCTGGAACGGGAACGACAGCTCGAGCAACGACTCGAACGTAGCGACCTCTCTGCCTGGGACTACGTGCTGATCGATGCGCCACCGGCGCTGAACGTGCTATCGATCAACATTCTCGTTGCCGCGAATGAGCTGGTCGTCCCAATCGAGCCGCACCCGCTCTCGTTGATGGTTCGGCGGACTCGGTTCGAAACCAGCACAGTCGTGCGACGGCTGGAGCCCGACGGTCGCGTCCACGCCGTGCTGCGGACCAAGTTGCACCATTCTTCCCTCAACGCCGCGGA
>JAHWJF010000261.1:0-1602 GCA_019348515.1 Chloroflexota bacterium
CAACGCCAACTCCGATGTTCGGATCAACCTCGAGGTACGTGCCGTCGGCATGGAAGACACCATAGGCGGTGTCGACGCCAGGACCCGGCGCATCGTTAGCGGTCCACCAGGCGCCCACGACCGGGTGCTCAATCCTGGCCTCCGGAGTATCGGATTGAGTGCCGCTGCTTGAGCCTCGCGTCACGAGCAGTCCCAGCAAGACCACGGTAACGACCGAGAGCACAAGAGTGGACCGACGCATGGCAAGCCTCCCGGGGCGTGTAACGATCGGAAGTACCGAAGCCGTGAGAGTGCATCTTAACGGATGGGATCAAGGCGATTGCAGAGCAACAATCTCCACGCCGTGCAGCGAGCCAACGAACAGCGGGCCCAAGGAGACACAATGAGACCGGCCCCTGAGCATTGCTCGCTCAGGGGCCGATCACTTCAGGTGTCGATTGTGGCGCGATCAGAACGTCAACACGCACCCTGGGCTACGTATTAGGAGGCGGCTTCGGCTTTCTGCGCCGCGCGCTTGGCGCGGAGCGCCGCGTGGGCGTGGGCACTACCGCGGCGGCGGCTTTCTACGCTGTCCGCCGGAATGGCGGTTCCAGTGCGCTTCGATGCTCTGCGGCCAATGGTGCTCTTCACCACTTCCGCGAAGCACGTGACACGCCGCTCCTCGTCGCTGGGGAATCGTTCCGCGCATACCTCAATGCCGTCGATAAAGGCACGATGCTGGTCCAGCCCTTCGAGAGACTGGGTGGGTGGTGTCCCCGGTTCGTAAAGGTCAATTTCGTGATTTTGGGGCAACATGCGCTCCTTTTCTGTGCCTGACACCTACGACCCATTCGCTAATAGTACTAGATACCCTTACAAAGAGTCAAAATTGATGTTGTCACTCCTGGCGTTCAGCACACCCAACAACCGCCGGAGTCCCGAAAAGACAATGACCGGCCGGGGGATTCCCCGGCCGGTCAGCTTCAGTCGCTCTCGTTGCGGCGCGAGCCGCGAAACGGGATGACTTAGTAGCGGCTGCCGTAGCTCGGTGCGGCCGATCGCCGCTCCTGGAAGCATTCCCGGCAGTAGACCGGCTTGTCGTTCCGCGGCTGGAAGGGGACTTCCGTCTCCTTGCCACAGGACGAGCAGACGGCCGGGTACATCTGTCGCGGGCCGGAGGAATAGCCACCGCCACCACCAGAGGAGTAACCGCCGCCACCGGAGTAGCCGCCGCCACCGCCCGAGGAGTAACCCCCCGAGGAGCTGCCGCTGTCGTAGCCGCTAGCGGCCCGCTGGGACTTGCGCTCCGCCCGGCAATTGGCGCAACGCTGTGGCTGGGAGTAACCGCGCTCCGCGTAGAACGCCTGCTCGCCGGCCGTAAAAGTGAATGCCTCGCCGCAATCGCGACAGGTGATCGTCTGATCCAACTCGCCGAAACCTCTCTCGCCGTGGTTTGCCACGGCACGTAACGAATAACGAACCTCAGGAACGGATTCGGCGGAACAGGATGTCAGGATTCGCAATCATTCTCATGCGGATCCAAACGAACACCTATACGTCGATATCGTCTGGGTCAAGTAACTATACCACGAATTGCGCTGCTGTACATAGGGGGTGCCGGCT
>JAHWJF010000261.1:1702-5688 GCA_019348515.1 Chloroflexota bacterium
CCCCCTCAGCGCAGCGGCTCCCCTTCACTCGGCGGCGCCCAGCACCAGGCAGGCATTGATGCCGCCGAAGCCGAAGGAATTCTTGACGGCATAGCGTGCGGCGACGTCGCGACCGCCGGGCGGAATAAGATCGAGGTCACAGGCCGGGTCGGGGTTGGCCAGGTTGGCGGTGCCGGGGAGGTGCGCCCGCTCCAGCGCAATGGCGCAGATTGCCGTCTCTATGGCGCCGGTGGCGCCAAGCGCGTGGGCGTGTAGCCCCTTGGTGCCGCTGACGGAGACCCGCTCCGCATGCGGACCGAGCGCGCGCCGGATGGCGAGGCACTCCACCGGATCATTGAGGACCGTCGACGAGGCGTGTGCGTTTACGTAGTCGATATCGTCCGCCGGGACACCGGCGTCGGCCAGGGCCTGACTGATGGCCCGCGCCGCCTGCTCCCCGTCTGGACGCGGCGCCGTCATATGGTGGGCGTCGTTCGTTGTCGCATAGCCCGCCACTTCGGCATAGATACGCGCACCACGCGACTTGGCTCGCTCCCATTCCTCCAGCACGAGCGTGGCCCCGCCCTCCCCCATGACGAACCCGTCGCGGTCGCGATCGAATGGTCGAGAGGCGGTGGCCGGATCGTCGTTGCGGCCGGTGAGCACCCGAATGATGTCGAACGCGCCAAAGGTGAGCGGCGCGAGTGGCGCCTCTACCCCACCAGCCAGCATCGCCTCGGCGCGCCCATCCCGGATGAGCCGCGCCGCCTCGCCGATGGCAATGGTGCCGGAGGCGCAGGAATTGGCGTTGGCGACGGAGGGGCCGGTCAGTCCGAGCTCAATGGCGATGTTGCTGGAGGACGCCCCGCCGAAAACCGACAATGCCAGCATCGGCGAGACGGCGCGGATACCGCGGTCGACAAAGACGGCGTGCTGGTCCTCGGCGAAGGCGATACCGCCGAGCGCGGAGCCGGTGTAGATACCCATTCCGCGCGATGAGGCCTCAGCGGCGGCGATACCAGCATCGGCGAGCGCCATCAGCGCGGAGGCGAGGGCGATCTGGGAGAACCGATCGAGGCGGTGCGCTTTCTTCGGGGTCATGAAATCGAGCGGCTCGAAGGCGGCTTCGGCGGCGACCCGGGACGAGAAGCCAGCGGGGTCAAACCGGGTGATGCCGGTGACGGCTGACTTCCCGCGGCGTACGCCGTCCCAAAGACCATCAACGCCGTTGCCGATCGGCGTTATGGGACCGATGCCGGTGATGGCGACCCGGTGACGCGCGCTCACGATCTCGAAATTGTCCCCGCGTTCTTGGCCGCGGGCTCTCGCTCGACGAGTTGCTTGATCGTGCTCAGGGTCAGCCCGGCGATGTGCTCGATGAATTGCGGGCCAATGATGTGATTCGTGATCACGTTGCCGACGACAGGCCAGGGCGGGTGAAATTGATGGTTGATGGCGACACGAACCCCCTCCGGAGTCTCCGTGAACGTCCAGGCGACGTCCATGCCCCGCGTGGGGCCCCAGATATGACGATAGGTGATGACCGGAATCGGGCCCGAGCGGTCAATCTCCTGGATGGCGCGCCAGCGGACCGGGAATCGGCCGCGGCGCGCGGCCATCTCGACCACCTTGCGGTCCCCCCCGCCCTCGAGCAGGGTGACCCAGCGGTAGTGCGGAAGAATCTCCGGCCAGTGCTCGACGTCCGCCGCAAGCTGGACGATCCGAGGCAGCGGTCCACGCATCATGATGGCGGTCTCGGTCTGCATCATGCTCCTGACGAAATGCTACTGCTATCGGCTCTTGGCTATCAGCTATCAGCTATCAGCGGTCGTCTTCATTAGTAGTGGAGCCTACTCTCTTCACAACATCTTAGTTCGCAGGAACAATCCAAAAGTCTGATAGCCGATAGCCGAAACGGTGTCCCACTGGCACGCGTCCTGCACTTCAGAACGGCGGACGCGTCGCCCGTTGTGGTCACGCGGCACAGGAGGAGGCGCTTCACCATGGAATACCGAGAATTTGACCGAATGGTGCGCACGATGGCGAAGGGAGTTTCCCGTCGTTCCATGTTGAGACGAGCGGCAGGATCGGCCATTGCCAGTCCTATGTCCTTGCTCGGGCTCAACGCTGTCCGGGCGGACGGCAAGGACAACAAAGACAAGGACAAGGACAAGGACAGGGAGCGGAATCGGAATCGGGGCAATAACAATAACGTCAATGCTTCGGGTGGAGTCGCATTCGCAGCTCAATGTGCCGCGGTCGGCAATCCCTGCGCCAGCAACGAGGATTGCTGTGGAGGTCTTGAATGTCATTCCATCGCGTTGCGCTGTGTCCCAGGCGCAGGCGATGTTGTTACGGAGCAAACCCAGGCAAACCAGCAGGCTAATCAGACCGTCGTCAACAACAGTAATCAGGTCTGTGCCGGCGATTGCGCGCAGACAAACCAACAAGTTGTGACGATGGACGCGAGCCAGACCACGCTGGCCGGCACACAGGAGTTCTTCGGCGCCCCGCCGACCTATTGGGTCGACGTTGCCTGCAACTACGACGCGCCACTCTACCGGACAATCTGCAATTGCACCGGCCACGGCGCGTCAGGGGCGCCACCGGTCCGCAAGATTACGCTGTCGCCGGCCGACATCTGCGCGTTCGTCATTTCGGAAGAGACACTTGTTGAACGTGTTCAAGAGCAACCTCGGGAAGTGACGAACGTGGCCACCGGGGGCCAAGCAAATGCCGGTACCGGTGGTGTGGCGAACGCCGATGCGAGCGGCGGGTCGGTGACCGTTGGGAATGTCCGGGGCGAGGAGAACAACATCGCCATCGATGCCAGCGGTGGTACGGCGAATGCTGATGCCTCCGGTGGCGACAACAATGTTGCCATCGCCGGTGGAGGCCAAATCGAGAACGAAGCGACGCAGCTCGTCGAGCTCAATACGCTGGTCCTGGAACTGGAAGGGAACGTCGTTCCGGGCCGACAGACGACCTACTGGGTTGACACGGATAGTGGCCGCCGTCCGGCGACCGGCCCCGCTCTAGTCCAGGTCGCCGACGAACCAAACGACACCGGGGCCATCATTGCCGAAGCGAAGATGTGCAGCATCCCTCAACCGCAGCAGGGGTACGACTGGTTTGGCCAGTGTACGAGTCCCGTCACCGGCATGAGCTTCAGCGTCTACCCCGAAAGCGGTGGCACGGCGCCGCTGGCGACGTTGCAGACGAACGCCCAGGGTCGTGCCCGCTTCGGCAACCTTCCTCCAGGAACCTACCAGCTCAAGCCGGAAGGAGCGTTGGGATCGGAAGGAATGATCTGGTGCTACGCGGAGAGCGACCGGGTCGACGCCAACGGGAACATCATCGTCGAACCAGACCTCGAATCGCACGTCTGGAGCTTCACCTGTAACGCATCGGGCTGAGGCTGGCGGACAACACGACCACGTGCTCCGCTATTCGCTGTCTGCTCGGTGAGGAGGCTTTCGGCGATGACCAGGGAGTCTCCCGCGCGGCCCTCTGACCTCGTGGCGGTGCTGACCGAGGCCGGGATCGATCCGACCCTGGACGGCTCCGCGCTGCCGGAGGCCTTGCATCGGGCGCTGGCTCTCCGCCGCGGAGACCTTCAATGCCGCTACGATCGGCGGCGCGAAGGCGCTCGGCCTCGACGATCTCGGCGCCCGGGAGGTCGGCAAGAAGGCCGACCTAGTTGGCTATAGCCTCGACGCTCCTTCGCTCACGCCGCTGAACGATCCGATCACGCAAGTCGTCTACGGAGAACGCGGCGCCGGTGGGGAGCTCGTTCTGGTCGAGGGCAACATTGTCGTTGAAGACGGAAGGTGCGCCGGCATCGACGAGGTGGCGCTGCTACGCGAGGCGCAGGACGCGCACGCCGAGCTGAAGGAGCAGATCTCGCGGTCGCTCGCCGATTCAGGGCCGTTCTTGGAGGCTCTGTCGAAAGTCTACTTCAAAACGCTCCAGTGCCCGCTCTGCCATGACCACCTGCCGGCCTGGGT
>JAHWJF010000262.1:0-1314 GCA_019348515.1 Chloroflexota bacterium
CGAGCGAAGCGAGTAATCACCCAAGCGTACGGAGATCGAGATGTCCCTGGATGTCGCGCGGGCGCGGCGTGAGACGCCTGGGTGCGAGCGGGTGCTCCACTTCAACAATGCGGGGTCGGCACTGATGCCGCAGCCGGTGCTCGATGCCACCAGGGACTACCTGACGCTCGAGGCCGAGATCGGCGGGTACGAGACGGCCGCGCGGGAGGATGCGGCGCTCGAACGCTTCTATGACGCGGCGGCGGAGTTGCTGGGTTGCGAAAGCGATGAGATCGCCTTCATCGAAAACGCGACCCGCGCCTGGGACATGGCCTTCTACGCCCTCCCCTTCGCTCCCGGCGATCGCATCCTCACCGCCCGCGCCGAATACGCCAGCAATGTCATCGCATTCTTGCAGGTTGCGGAACGCACCGGGGCCGTCGTGGAGGTCGTCCCCAGCGACGAGACCGGCCAAATCTCCGTCGACGCGCTGGAAGGGATGATCGACGATCGGGTGAAGCTGATCGCCATCACCCACGTGCCGACCAACGGCGGACTGGTGAACCCGGCCGCCGCGGTGGGGAAGGTAGCGCGGGCCGCCGGTATCACCTATCTGCTGGACGCCTGTCAGTCGGTCGGGCAGATGCCGGTCGACGTCGGGGAGATCGGATGCGATCTGCTCTCCACGACCGGGCGCAAGTACCTGCGCGGTCCGCGCGGCACCGGGTTCCTCTATGTCCGCCGCGAGTTGGGCCAGCGATTGGAGCCGCCGTTCCTCGATCTCCACGCGGCCACATGGGTGGCGCCGGACCGCTACGAGATCCGCCGCGACGCGCGGCGCTTCGAGAACTGGGAGACCAACTACGCGGGCAAGGTGGGTCTCGGCGTTGCCATCGACTACGCGCTCGGCTGGGGTCTCGGGGCCATCTGGGACCGCGTGCAAACCCTCTCCTCGGCACTGCGGAGCGGTCTGGAGGCAATTCCGGGCGTGACCGTGTGGGATATCGGCGCCGAGCAGTGCGGCATCGTCACCTTCACCGCGGACGGCATAGGAGCGCGGGAGATCCAGGAGGCACTGGCCGCGCGGTCGATGAATGTGACGATCTCGACCGTGGCCTCGACCCGGTTCGACATGGAGGCCCGCGGCCTGGATGAGGTGGTCCGGGCGTCTGTGCACTACTACAACGACGAAGCGGAGATCGAACGCTTTTGTGAGGGGGTCAGGATGTTATGACCTCATCACCCTCGCTACCTGGCGTGATCTGACGCGCGACCCCGGACGAAGCTACGTACCTGAACGCGCTGGCGCGGCACTCGGCGCTCTCCTGGGGATAT
>JAHWJF010000262.1:1414-5672 GCA_019348515.1 Chloroflexota bacterium
CGAAGCTACGTACCTGAACGCGCTGGCGCGGCACTCGGCGCTCTCCTGGGGATATGAGCCGGAGTTTCTCGATTGGGAGCCCGACGCTATCACGGTCACACCGGAGTTCATCGCCAGTTCGCTGGTCTTCGTGCTAGAGGCGGCGGGTCGCATCGTCGGGTACTACGGTCTGTAGGGGGATGGCATAGGGCAAACTGTTCGTCGAGCCGAATCGGATCGGGTCAGGCTGTGGCAGGGGTCTCTGGCAGCGCGCGGTGGCCAGGGCGCGGCCGGTGGGACCCACTGTCCTGACCCGGGCCAGCGACGCCAATGCCGCGCCGTTCTACCGGGCGATGGGAGCGGAATGGCTGCGCGAGGAACCGACTTCGCGACCCGGCTGGGCTTTGCTGATGTTCCGGTTCCCCGTGCCGACAGGCAAGTAGATCCCGTCACGACGTCTCAGACGCTGGAGGAGTTTCGCCGCACGTTCGGGCCAGCGGCCATAGGCTACAGGTGTTGGTGTGCGAAGTGGGGAGAGGGGAGAATGGTAGTCACGGATCGGCTAGCTGGGCTGATACAGGATCAGGTTGGGGATGCGCTGGGAGCGGCGCAGGTTGCAAGGTAGAAGCGTTACGTCATGAAGGAGAGCGCGACGATGCCACCGACCCCAAAGCTGGGGATCATCCTGCCGGAGGGCGAGGGGGACCTGGATGGACGGACTCCTCGCTGGAGCGACTATGTTGCCATGGCCGGGCTCTGCGAAGAGGCGGGGTTCGACTCAATCTGGTTCGTCGACCACCTGATCTACCGCAACGACGCCTCAGGGCGACCACCGCAAGGGGCCTGGGAGTGCTGGTCGGTCCTGGCCGCGCTCGCCGCCGCGACCAGCCGGGTCGAGCTTGGCTCCCTCGTGACGGCGACCTCGTTTCGCAACCCGGCCTTGCTGGCCAAGATGGCCGACACCATCGACGAGATCAGCGGCGGCCGGTTGATCCTCGGGATCGGGGCGGGATGGAACGAGGTCGAGTACCGAATGTTCGGGTTTCCCTTCGACCACCGCGTCGATCGCTTCGCCGAGGCCTTCACGATCATTCACGGCTTGCTGCACGACGGCGCCATCGACTTCGAGGGGCGGTACTACTCAGCCCGGGACTGCGAGTTGCGTCCACGGGGACCGCGCCCGCATGGGCCGCCGATCATGATCGGTTCGCGAGGACCTCGCATGCTCCGATTGACCCTGCCGCACGTCCCGATCTGGAATGGCTGGCTCTGTGACACCAGCAGCCACCCGGACGCCTATCCGCCGTTGGGCGAGCAAGTCGACGCGGCCTGCCGCGAAGTGGGACGTGACCCGGCGACGGTCGAGCGCACGATCTCGATCTCGATCGACCCTAGCGGTCGGCGCGAGTTCCCGGAGCATTGGTATCTCCAGGACGATCTGAGCGCCGCATTCCCGCTGACGGGCAGCCCACAGCAGATCGCGGCCGGCATCCGGGCCTTCGGTGCCCAGGGGGTCTCCCACCTCCAGATCTACCCGATTCCGCCCACCTTAGCCACCATCGAGGCTCTCGTCCCGGTCCTGGAGGAGGCGCGGCAGTAGGCGCCGGCGGTGATGGGGGAAGCTGATCCCGAAGAACGTGGACTCCGGACAATTGGTCGGGTTCTTCGCCGCAAGCTCAGTTCGGCGAAGCGGACGGCAGTTCACCCGGTCTGCCATACCGGACCGCAGGTCGAGGCGCTCCGCCCGCAGGCTCTGCTACACGTGAGGTGGTGGTTCTGGCGTGAGTGACGTAGGAGCCATGAGAGGACGCTCCGGGCCGCAGACGAGGAGCGTCCGCCGACCCGTCGGCTATTGGAATCCGAGCAAGGAGTTCACCTGCGTGCCGCTCCCCTGTAGCCCAAAGCTCCTGAGACTAGCGTATAGTGCAGGCATCGCGTGAAACGACGATTTGGTCATCTGATCTGTGGACTGAATAGCTCGCCGAGCATGAGGAGGGGTTTCTGATGCGTCGTCTGCTCGTGGCACTATGCGCGTTGCTGACTCTCACCCTTGCCGGGCCCGGCATCGTCGTGGCTCAGGAGGCAACCCCTGAGGCCGGCGCGGCCGCGACTGAGGTGACCCGCACCGATATCCGCTACCTCCTGCCGTTCACCCCGGATGGCCTCAATCCGGAGTTCACCGTCACGGCGACCGTGGAGGGAAGCTGCGGCTTCCCCTCCATTGCCGTCCTCGATCGCGCCGATGCCTGGGATTGCATCAGCGCCGACAATGAGATCTTCGACCCCTGTTTCGAGCAGCCCATGCAGCTGCCCGACGAGCTAGGGCAGTTGGCCTGCGTCTCCTCCCCCTTCACGACCGAGGTGACATTGCTGAACCTGACCCAACCGTTGGTGCGAGAGAAGGAGGAGGCAGACGACCCCGGCGCCGATCCCTCTCCCGGCATGAACCAGGACGCCGACGCGGCCATTACGGCCTGGGATCTGCCCTGGGCGCTCGAGCTGGCCAACGGCGACCAGTGCTCGCTGCTTCATGGGACCCTCACCGTGATGGCCGGCCAGGTTGTCCACTATGGCTGCGTCGAGGGCGGCATGGTGCTGGGGGAGACGGACCGCGGCCAGTCGGTCTGGACGGTGAACTATCTCGCCGAAGGGGAGATCGCCTCCACCCTCGTCGACGTCGCGGTCGCCTGGTCCTAGTCCGGATCTCGAGCTGGCCCAGAAACCGGTCAACCCTGGCCTCGACCTTCACCGTCATTGGTCTGTATCAGCGGAAGAGGATTCTCATGGACGACGTGCGGTTCGATCGCCTGACCAGAGCCCTGGCCACCGGCGCCTCGCGGCGGACTGGCATCCGCCTGCTCGCCGGCGCGGGAGCCGCCCTCCTGGCGCTGGCACGATCCGCCGACCGCGATGTTTCGGCTCGTCATGCCTTGCTCGGACCCGGGGATCCGTGCCGCGATAGCAGCCAGTGCCTCGCCGCCGATGCCCCGCTGATTTGCGCCGACAACGGATTTACCTTCGACGGACCGCTCAACTGTTGTACCTACGTAGGCAGCCGCTGTGGCTCCGACCAGGGGTGCTGCGGCACCGCGGCCTGTATCGACGGCTTCTGCGACACCATCCAGGACGTTGCGGGTCCGGGCGATCGCTGTCGCGACAGCTCGGTCTGCGTTGGCGCCGATGCTCCCCTGACCTGCGATTTCGTCGCGGTCACCGGCGATTACCGCTGCTGCACCTATGAGGGCAGTCGCTGTGGATTCGATGCGGCCTGCTGCGGCGCCGCCGCCTGCGTCAATGGCTATTGTGCCAACATCGTGACCGATGCTGGCGTGGACTTTGCTGGCCCGGGCGATCCCTGCCAGTACGGTTACCAATGCGTCGCCGCGGACACCGCGCTTACCTGCGACTACGTCGCGGCGACTGATGATTACCGCTGCTGTGCCGTCGAGGGGAGTCGCTGCGGATGGGACGGCGGGTGCTGCGGATGGCTGCGCTGTGGCGCGGACGGCTTCTGCACCGGAGCACCCCCCTTCGGTTGCAACGGCGAAGGGTGCGACTGCGACTTCCACGATCCAAACGCGTGCGCCCCTGGGCTCGTGTGCTGCGCCGTACAGAGCGGGTTCATCTGCGCCACCTGGGCCAACTGCGGAGGGTAACTCGTAGATCTTCGCGCGAATGCGTGAGTTTTCTCATCCTGACCTGCGTTCTATTCGAAGACGTGCAGCCGCACGTGTAGCCATTGGGATTGGCTTTACACGTTATTCCCGTCGAGCAGGGCATCGACACGGGCAACGGATTCGCGCCGGCTGGGTGGCAGGACGTGGCTGTAGAGCATCGTCATGATCTGCTCTGCGAGCAGACCCAGGAGCTGGCCTGGAAGTTCCTGACGCCGGTGCGGCTCGATCCGGCATTGGCCCGCTCTGATTGCCCCGTGGAGCGCGGCAGACTTCACGACAGCCTAGACTTCCTCCGGAAGGCAGGCGAAGACGTCCCACCGTGGCTGTATCGGCGCGGATCTCTCATACGGAGCAGGGATGCGGCAGGATGCCCGACCGTGGGGGTCAGCGTCGCCAGCTTGGTGGCTGATGTCACCCAGGTACTGAAGTGGATTGACGCGGAGTGAACGAACGGCATCCGCATCGGTTTCCCGCCGAGCTGAAAGGGGCGCCGATCGCCACAGCGCCGGCATCGGGCGCGATTTGATCCAAACCCGACCCCAGCCGAGGTTCACGGGAGCATCGTTCGTCAGTGGCCTAGCGGTCCGCGCCCAGGCATTCTT
>JAHWJF010000263.1 GCA_019348515.1 Chloroflexota bacterium
GATCGAGGTAGGACTCCAGCCCAAGCGCCCGCGCCGCACGAAGCACGCGCTCCGAGGTCTCGGATTTCGGCACTCCGGTCATCCTGAGCGGAAACCCAATGTTTTCGGCAACGGTCATGTGGGGGTAGAGCGCGTAGTTCTGAAATACCATCGCCACGTTGCGCTCGGCCGGGCGGACATAGTTGACCAGCTTGCCGTCGATATAGATCTCGCCATCACTGACATCCTCCAGCCCGGCGACCATCTTCAGCAGGGTGCTCTTGCCGCAGCCCGACGGTCCGAGCAGCACCAGGAACTCATGATCCTGAACGGCAAGCGACACCGCCGAGACCGCCTCGGTGTCACCATATCGTTTACTCACCTGGATCAGTTCAACGTGACCCATCGCGGCTAACGTTGGTTACTCCTTTAGCGCGCCGGCGATCGAGCCGGCGATGAAGTAGCGCTGCAGGAACAGGAAGACGAGGATGAGCGGCAGCATGGAAAGGACGGCGCCGGCCGAGAGAACGCCCCAGTTGACGGTAAAGAGGGAACGCAGGCTCTGCACGCCGACGGTCAGGGTGAGCATATCCTCCCGGGTGCTGATCACCAGCGGCCAGAGATAGCTAGTCCACTGGGTCATGAACGTGAAGACGCCGAGGACCACGAGACCTGGCTTCATCAGCGGCAGGATGACCCGGCGAAAGATCTGGAACTCGGTGCAGCCATCGAGCCGGGCCGCGTTTTCGAGATCACTCGGGAGTGACTCGATGAACTGGCGCATCATGAAGATACCGATCGGGCTCGCGAGCGCGGGGAGGATCAGACCGAGGTACGTATTTGTGAGATTCAGGTTGCGAACGATGATGAATAGCGGGATGAGCGTGGCGGCGAACGGCACCATCAGCGTCATGAGCACGACAAGGAAGAGCGCATCCCGGCCCGGGAAGCTCATTTTGGCGAAGGCATAGCCGGCCATCGAGTCGATGAGGACCTTAATGACAGTTACCGCGGCGGCCACGATGAGCGAGTTCAACATCCAACGAAGATAGGGATAGTTCTCCAGCAGGGTCTGAAAGTTGGTCAGGGTTGGTTCGCTCGGGATCCACTCCGGCGGATAGCTGAAAAGCGAGGCGTTGTCCTTGAGCGAGGTCGAAACAACATACAGGAAAGGAATTACCGCGATGATCCCCGCGACGATGAGCACGCCGTAGATGGCGATCTGATAGAGCGACGACCCGAACCCTCTCGACCTTGCGCCCGGCATCGCTGACAATCTCTCCGCTGGGAGTTGCAGTTCGCCAAACTCGGTCTCGATCGCCATGGGCTCGACGCTCTTTCCTACGTCCGCTTCCGCAGCAAACGAATCTCGACGAGCGTCAAAGCGAGGATGAAGAGCAGCAAGACGAAGCTGAGCGCCGCGGCGAACCCGGTCTTGTCGTTGAACTGAAACATCGCCTTGTAGATATACCAGACCACGGTCGCACTCGCGTTAGATGGGCCGCCGTCGGTCAGGATGCTGACCGAGTCGAAGAGTTGCAAGTTCCAGATCGTCGCCATTACAACGGCGAAGAAGAACGTCGGGCGCATCAAGGGGAGGGTGATGTGGCGTAGCTGCTGCAAGCCGCTGGCGCCATCGATGGTGGCCGCCTGGTAGAGCTCGGGCGGGAGCGCCAGCAATGCCGCGAGGAAGAGGAGTGTCCAGAACCCGACCCCACGCCAGACTTCGAGCATGGCAATCGACGGCATGACCAGCGAGGGGCTGCCCAGCCAATTCTGCGGGGGGATGCCGAACAACCCCAGGAACACGTTGAGGGCCCCAAAATCGCGTTGAACGACGAACAGCCAGATCAACGCGGCCAGCACATAGGGAGTTAGCGTCGGAATGTAGAAAAGGGATCGAAATGGTCCACTGCCCCTGGGAACCCGTTGCAGGCAAAGAGCCAGGAACATGCCGATGATGAACACGGACGGGATGGCGAGCAAGCAGTAGTAGACGGTGTTGCGGATCGTCGTTCGCACGAGATCGTCGCTCCACGCTCGTTGCCAGTTTTCGAGCCCGACGAACCGCGCGGGGGTGATGATCCCGCCATTGTGGAACGTGAGATAGAAGAGAAAGACGACGGGGACGAGCAGGAAAGCGATGAAGAAGATGGCATTCGGCAGCAGGAACGCGTACGCGGTGAAAGCGCGGCGGCGCGCATGCCGGCGCCGCAGGCGCTCATGCTCCTCACGCGACAGGCGCATGGGGTTGGCCGGGGAGGTGCTCGCCGATCCGGCGTGATCGAGGGAAATCGTCGCCATCTCAATCGTTGCGGAGACAGACGCCTTCGGATGAAGTCGTCTGTCTCCGTCGAAACTCTATGAGCCGATCAGTCCGTTGACGATCTCGCCGGCCTTGGCCATCGCTTCCTCACCGGTCTGCTCGCCCCGGTAGGCACGCTCGACTTCCGGCCAGATGTTGGTCAGCATCTCGTAGTAGTTCTCAGTCACCTGGATTCCTTGAACTTTCGGCACATAAAGCTCCTGCACTGTCTGCAGCAGCTCGCTTTCATATGGAGGACTGGAGTCGACGCGCACCGTCTGCAACCCGATCTGGGCGGCGTACGGATTGATGACGTCCGCGCTGGTCCACCACTTGACGAACTCCCAGGCCGCCTCCTTGTTCGGGCTCTTTTCGGAGATCGTGGCGTACCCGAAGTTCCCCATCGTCGACTGCTTGCCACCCTCCGTCGTAGCCGGCGCTTGCGCGACCCCTAATCGGAAGTCGACCGGACTATCGACCTCCCAGACCACGGCCTGCGGATATTCGTCGTGGAGGATGGCGATGCGGCCGGCCTCAAAGAGGGGCCTGTTACCAGTTAGCCAGTCGTAAGCCCCGGCCTCGGGTGAAACCTTGTGCACGAGTTTCATGTCGGCAAGGTACTGCGTCGCGGCCGCCGCGCCGGGATCGAGATTCTGAGCGGTCAGGTCGGCTGTCATGACGTCGGCGTCGTCGTTGTGGACGTACGGCAGCCAGTCCCAGTGCGCGTAGTCGGTGAACGAGTCACGGAATTGGAAGCCCCACACTTGATCCGTGGTGAGCGCCTTCGCCGCTTCGACGAGCTCGTCGCGGGTCTGTGGAAACTCGGTGATCCCAGCGGCCTCGAGCAGGTCCATGTTGTAAAAGATGCCGAAGGCGGCCCCCAACGCGCCGACGCCGTACTGCTTGCCGTCGAAGTTGGTGACGTCCCAGGTGAACGGTGCGATGGCCTCCCTTTCAGCCGCATAGTCCTCAGCGTCGATCATGGCGGTGATGTCGGCCACCTGACCGGCGTTGACGAATTTGGCCAGCACGAGGTCGACGAGATAGACGACATCCGGCGGCTGAGACGCGTAGCCAGCGGTCAGCTCAGCATCCATCGTCGCCCAGTCGAAGAACGTCGGGTTAAGGGCGATATCCGGGTGTGCCGCCTCGAACTCCTGCTTCATCGTGTCCCAGAACTGTGGGTCTTCCGGATGATGCGGGCCCTTGATGAAGGTGATAGTGGCCTCGGCCTGCTTCGCCCACCGGCTCCGCTTCGGTTCGGGGGCGGGCGCCGCGACAGCACCGGCAACCTTTCCCGCAAACGCGGCGGAGAGACCGGCCGCGGTGGCTCGGTGCATGAACTCACGACGACTGATGAACCCGTGACGGAAATCGACAATCGCTTCGTCGCGCAGGCGCTTGCGATCGCTGAGAGTCAGTTTGCGTTCACTCATGACGGGGAAGCTCCTTCCTGATTGCCACTCGCTTACGTCCGACACGGCATGAGAACCCAACGGATCGGCGACGATGCGGCGTCCGCACCTCAGACCGGCGAATGGCGGTCGCGCCAAATCACCCGTCGGTTCTTCACGCCATCCAGCACCGTGACGGCCTCTTGACAATGCATAGCCGATGCGAGTCTATGGTGACCTCAGAAGCCTGTCAAATGGCTGATCGGCACGTAGGGCCTGCCCTCGCGGGGTAGCCTGTGGTGATTGGAGACGGAAGGTTTATGGCGGACGCCAACGGCCGCTTTCTGGTAGGAATCGACACGGGAGGCACAATCACGGACCACGTGGTCTACGACCTGCAATCAGGAATGCTCTCGACGTCGAAAACACCGTCGGTACCGAATCAGCCGGGTCAGGCCCTCTTGGACGCGGTGCAAGCGGCGGATTTGGCGATGCCGGACATCGCCGGGCTCGTGCACGGCACCACAGTCGGCACGAATGCTCTGATCGAGCGAACCGGCGCCCGCGTGCTGCTACTGGTCACGGCGGGCCATGAGGACATCCCGTACATCCAGCGCATCAACCGCAAAACGCTTTACGACCTCCGCTGGCAGAAACCGAAGCCACTCCTGACTTCACGGCGCGACAGTATCGGTGTGCGGGAGCGGGTTGGTTCGCAAGGGCAGGTGATCCGTCCCCTTGACGTCCGGGCTCTCTCACGAGCTTGTCAGGAATTGCGAGAGCGGCCAGTAGAAGCGGTAGCCATCAGTCTTTTGTTCTCGTACGTCAATCCGGAGCATGAGCGACAGGTGCGTGAGATTGTCGAGCGTGAACTGCCCGGACTTCCGATCTCGGTCTCACACGTCGTCGCGCCGATCTGGCGAGAATATGAGCGGACCTCGACCACGATTGCGGACGCCTACTTGAAACCGCTCATGGAGCGGTACGTCGGAAGTCTGTCGGTAACCCTGGCGAATGCGGGTTTGCGTACGCCCTGGACGATCATGAAGTCGAACGGTGGAGCCATGCTCTCATCGGGAGCGGCCCTGCACCCGATCCAGACGGCGCAGTCGGGGCCGGCCGGAGGCATGTTGATCGCCGCCGCGCTGGGGGCGCAAGCGGAACAGCGGAATCTGTTGACCCTGGACATGGGAGGGACCAGCGCCGACGTCGGCATCATCCTGGATGGGGCGCAGCGGCACACGACGGAGTATGAGATCGAGTGGGGCGTACCAGCGGCGATACCCCTCATCGATATCAAGTCGATCGGCGCTGGCGGAGGAAGCATCGCCTGGTTCGATGCCGGCGGGTTCTTGCGAGTGGGCCCGGAAAGTGCGCGTGCCGTGCCTGGACCGGCCTGCTACGGGCTTGGCGGCACACGACCGACGGTCACCGATGCCAACCTGCTCCTTGGCCGCCTCGATCCCGACTACTTCCTCGGTGGCCGCATGGGTCTGGATCCAGCACTGTCCGAAGCGGCACTCGCGAGGCTGCCCGACCGCGACGGGAGCATTGTCGATCTCGCCTCGTCGATCGTCGAGATCGCGAACGAGAATATGGCCAGCGCCATCAAGATGGTCTCCCTGGAACGGGGTCATGATCCCCGTCGCTTCGCGCTGTTCGGGTTTGGTGGAGCGGGGCCACTTCATGCCGCCGCGGTAGCGCGGTCGCTGCGCATGCCGCGGGTGCTCATCCCGATGTACCCGGGAAACGCCTCCGCGCTCGGGATGCTTCTCGCCGATCTCCGCGTCGACAAAGTCTGGACCCAGGCGTTCCGCTCCAGCCGGGTCGATGCGGGTCTTGTCGCCAGGCAATTCACCGGCATCCGCGAGGCGGCCGAGGCGGAGCTAAGAGAGGAGGGGTTCGCGGGGATTCCTGAAGTCCACTTCTCGATCAGCATGCGTTACGCGGGACAAAACTACGAACATCAGGTGCCCGTGCCGGCAGAGC
>JAHWJF010000264.1 GCA_019348515.1 Chloroflexota bacterium
CGCGGCTCGGGTACTACGACGAGCTCAGCAGAGACTACGTTCACCGTCGCGACGCGCTGAAGTCTGCACTCGAAGCAGCCGGCCTACCAACGCTGCCTGTGGCTGGCGCGTATTTCCTGATGTCTGACATCTCGCAACTCGGGTTTGATACAGACGTCGCGTTCTGTCGTTGGCTCACCGCCGAGATCGGCGTGGCGGCCGTTCCACCGTCCGCCTTCTACCTCGATCCGGCTCGCGCGCCGCTGCTCGCGCGCTTCTGCTTTGCCAAGAAAGCGGAGACGATCCAGCTCGCGGCCGAGCGGTTGACGATGATTTCCGCGCGATCTCACGTGGGGTCCTGACGGTCAATCAACGACCCTGATGGTTTTCAGGTCAGGATCCGCGGGGCCGGACAGATACATGCCGTGAGCCGCGCCTTCCCGTAAATAGTCCACCTTATCGGCGGTAATCGTTTCACCCGGCGCTAGAACAGGAATCCCTGGAGGATAAGGGATCACCAGTTCGCTCGATATCTTGCCGCTGGCCGCCTCCAATGGGATCGCGCGAGACGGCGCAAAAAATGCCTCGCGAGGCGACAGGGCAAGCTCCGCCGGGGCGACCACTGCTCCTGACGACCGCAGATAGGCACGTTTGCCGCCACTCCCATAGTGCTCCCGCGAAATCGTCGTGAACGCATCGACGAGCCGCTCGACGCTGGCCCCGGTATCGCCGATGGTGACCAGGCACACGATGCCAACCAGATCGCTCATCTCCGGACCAACCCCAAACCGGTTTCGCAATGCGTGTTCGACCTCGTACCCCGAGAGGGCCAACCCATCGACGTCGATCACGAGCTTGGTGAGATCGAATCCATCAACGCCGAGCCGATCCCCATCGAGCACATCAATACCCGGCAGCGCCTGGAGCCGTCTCCGCGCGTCTTCGGCCAATGTGATCGTTTCCTCGAGCATCGCCTCCCCATGCAATGCCATCTGTCTCCGTGCCGCGTCGATTGACGCCAACACGAGAACGGAAGGGCTCGTGGTCTGCACCATGCCGACTGCCGTTCGCACCCGACTGGGGTCAACGAGTCCTGCGCGGACGTGCAGAATCGCGGCCTGTGTAAGACCGCCGAGCACTTTGTGGATCGAGGAGACCGCACCGTCGACGTTACTCGCCATCGCGGAAGGGGGCAGTGCGGGGTGAAACTGGAAATGTGGGCCCCAGGCTTCGTCGACGTAGACCGGAACACCCCGTTGATGGGAGATAGCGGAGATTCCTTCCAGCTCTGAAGCGACTCCGCAGTACGAGGGACTGACCAGGACGACGAGCTTCGCGTCCGGGTGAAGATCCAGCGCGGCCGCCACCTCGGCGGCGGTAATGCCGAGTCCGACATTGAGCCGCGGATGCAGGCGTGGCGCCAGGTAGACCGGGTTCGCGCCTGTGAGGATCAGCGCGACCAGAAGCGATTTGTGCAGGTCACGGGAAACGAGCACCTTGTCGCCTGGCCGCACCGAAGCCAGCAGAAAGGCGTGATTTCCGGCGGACGAGCCATTAAGCAGAAAGAAGCTCCGGTCAGCATCCCACGCGTCGGCGGCCAGCGCCTCCGCGACACCGAGCGCGTTGCCGCCGAAATGGGTATCACCGACGCCGCCCCCTAAAGGGATATCGCTGAAAAGCGCGCGTTCACCGAACGTCTCACGAAGCTCCTGGTCCGCGCCGGCGCCGAGCTTGTGCCCCGGCGTCGAAAACGGGACGATGCCCTGCCGCTGGTACGCGATGATCCCCTCGAGAAGCGGCGCGCGCCAGTGGTCGACGGGGTATGGGTTTCGCCGCGTCCGGTGCACGGTCAGCTCTGCCACGGTATGTGCGCTCCCACGCTGTCAGCCGCGCTCGAAGTAGCGCCGGCGCTCCCAATCGGTCACTGCCATGTCGTAGGCCCGCTGCTCGACTTCAGCCATGTTGAGGTAGTGCGCCACGACGTCGTCGCCAAAGGCCTCGCGTGCGAGAGCGCTGGTCCGCCATGCCTCGATGGCCTCCCACAAGGATCGTGGCACATGCGGTACCCCCGTCGCCTCGTAGGCATTGCCGTGGAACTCGGCGGATGGCTCGATACCGCGTTCGATGCCATCGAGTCCTGCCGCGAGCATCGCGGCATACGCGAGATACGGATTCGCGTCGCCGCCGGGGAGGCGGTCTTCAATTCGGAGCGACGAGCCGTGCCCCACGATGCGAAACCCGCACGTCCGGTTGTCGCGCGCCCAGACGATGTTGATAGGCGCCCAGGAGGCGACCGCGTAACGCTTGTATGAATTGATATTGCTGGCGATGAAGAGCGATAGCTCGCTTGACCCAGCGAGCAACCCGCCGAGAAAATGTCGCATCTCCCGGGACATCTCACCAGGAGATGAACCGTCCGCGAACAGGTTCACCTGGCCCGCGGGGTCCCACAGGCTCATGTGCACGTGACTCGAGGATCCCGTCCACGCCTGGTCGGGTTTCGCCATGAACGTGATCGAGCAACCGCTCTGGTGGGCAATCTCCTTGGCGCCATGCTTATAGATCGCGGCCCGGTCGGCTGATTCCAGGGCATCGGCATAATGGATATTGACTTCATGCTGGCCGGGAGCGGCCTCTCCCTTCGAAAACTCGATCGGGACCCCGGCGCGGGTCATCTGATTGCGGAGTTGCCGGTAGATCGGCTCCCCCTTCGTTGCCTGCAGAAGCTGATAATCCTCGTTGTACCAACCCCATGGCCTCAGGCCGTCATAGCCCTTCTCAGCTGCTTCCTCGTAGGTGTCGCGCAGCAGATAGAACTCGAGCTCGGAAGCCATCATGGGGCGAAACCCCATGCGTTCGGCCCGTTCGACCTGGCGGCGCAGGATCGATCGTGGTGCGACCGGTACCAGTTCGCCAGTCGATTCATCGATCAGATCACCGAGGACGAGGGCCGTTTTCTCCAACCAGGGAACGACGCGCAACGTGTCCCAGTCCGGGCGGTTCAGGTAATCACCGTATCCGGATTCCCAGTTCATCATCGCGTAACCGTCCGGCGTGTTCATCTCCATGTCCGTGCCGAGCAGATAGGTGCAGAGATGGGTTCCATGACTGACGCAGTGCTCGACGAAGAACTGGCCAGTTACCCGCTTGCCAATGAGGCGACTCTGCATGTCGCAAACCGCGGTGACCACCGTATCGATCTCGTCCGCCCCGACCAAATCGGTCAAGTCCTCGACGCTGATCGTGCCCACCGCAGTGCTGGCCATGGTCACCCCTTTCTCACCGTCTCCGCGAAGCAAATGGGCCGTTGGCTTCTCATGAGTTGACGGACTATAGCGGAGCGCGAACAGGCCGTGTAATACGGACTCCGGGTAATCCCTTAGCTGGGTGGCGGGGCATCCCGCTGCCGGATACGCGCTATGGAACGCTGCAAAGGCTGCAAAGAATGCAAAGGCTACGAGAGGCAGGGAGGGGGCCCGCAGCTCATCACCCGGATCTCGTATAAATCGCCCGCTTCGGACGATACGACGCAACGCTCTTGCTACCCGGAGGGATCGGCTCAGGCTCTCCCAACGCGCGGAGACTGTGATCGGAACAATCTCACGGGCAACTGGAAACGGCGAGCCGCCGGTACGATTGCGCCGGCGGCTCGCTTCCCCTCTAGCCCGCTTCGCGGGCCGTGCATTATTCCGCGATAGTCACGAACTGGTCGCTGACAAAACCCGCCTGCCCCGTACCCGGTTCAACCACGGGAACCCAGCCGTCCACCGGTGCTCCAGTGACCTCGAGTTCGACGCCCTGGCCGAGAATAGTGACGACTGCCGCGTCTTCCGCCGGCTCGGCACGGAGGTTGACGTCGATAGTGGTCACCACTCTGGAGCCCGCACCGAGCGGCGAAACCTCGCCGACGACCGGCGTTGCGGCCGCCTGCGGTTCTTCCTCAACCGCAGGTTCAGCTGTCGCCGTCGCTGTCGCCGTCGGTGCCGGCTCGGCTGCTGGAGCCGTCTGGGGAGCGGCCGCCGTGTCGTTTTGGTCCAGACCGCGAGCCAGGAAAACTCGGACCAGCGTTCGGTCTTCTTCGTCTTGCAGCCAGGCGATACCTGAGTACGCCGACTGCCCGCGCTCCTGGAGACCGACCGCGATCTCGGACCCGTCAGGCCCTGTCTCGACTGGTCCGCCGATAGCGCCGCAAGCGATCGATGTGGCTGGATCGGTGTCATCGACCCGAACATCGATGGCATACTCGGCCGCCAGCAAATCCTCAAGGGAGGCGTTGACGACGGTTGTGCTGAATTCCGCGGGGATGGCTGTCAGGGCACCCTGGGGTGCTTCGCCCTCCTCGATCCCTTCCACGGCGCCCACGTCGATGAGCTGGAAGGCCGGCTCTGCCCCAAGGGAGCCGCAGCGGCCCGCGTAGATCCTGGCCGGCAGCGGTTCTCCGGGTTGAATCAGCCCCCCGACCCCCGCCGCCGGGGCAGTATCGGGAGGCGTTACCGGCGTCGTGCCTGGGACGTCGCCGGTTGCCACCGGCTGGGTCGGGGTGATGGTTCCGGTAGCTGGAGCGGCTTGGCCAGGTTGGGCGGTCTGCCCCGCTTGGCCGGTCGTCCCAGCGCCAGTGAGCTGACGCGGGGCGCACGCACCATTGAGGCAGATTTCGCCGGCTGCACAGTCGGCGCCGCTGGTGCACGCGACACCGCCGACGGCAGGCTGTACCGGGAGGGGACCCCCATCAAGAGCTCGGGCGGCGCCTGGGGTCAATCCTACGGCGGCCAGCGCCGCCAGCCCACGCAGAAACCGGCGCCGGCTGGCGCGGCGAGCACCTGACGTTATCGCTACCGTGAGCGCATCGAAGCTGCGGGCGTCCATGCTCTCTTGCTCCCTTGGTTGTGGTGCAATTTGGCGCCATTGCCGCAGCGCCGCGTTGTCATCTGTGACGGCTCAGGAACGGGTCTGACCAGCCGTCATCACTAGCGACCACGGGTCAAAGCCCCGCTTCCGCTCACCTGTGACTGATATAAGGTTACAGGAAGCAAAGATAATTGCAAGATTTGTCACGATGTCAACAACTAGGACTAACGGTATACCTTATCTGACCTGTGACAACGAGGAAATGTTCGAAAGAAAAGCTTGTAATGACCGTGATATGCACGGGTCCTGGCACCGATGAATCTCAAGGCGAAGTAGGCGTATGGTGATCTCTGTGTCACTATGGTGCTGAGTTCACCCTTTGACTGAAAGCTCTGCGGCGGCGACGGGACACTCGAAGCAGCGGCGAGGTTGGCACAGAGTTGTGTCAAGATGGATCAGACCCTGCGCCCCGCGGGCACCGATCGCGCCGAGGGGTGCCCCGGCGGCAACCTGTCGCAGAGCACGGCGCGTCACGGCGTTCGCGGCGGGGGACCGAAGACGCTCCCAGTGACCGGCGGCGGCATCAGCCAGCGCACAGTCACCTGAGTGGGCCGCGAGCGCAAGGGCCAGAGGAATCACGCCGCTGGCCATGATCTCAATCGCCCGGTCGCATCCAATAGCGGGACTTCCTCGATCCGTGGTCAACGCACGGAGCGATGCGATCGGATCAGAGCGATCGAGCAGGATACCCAGGATTGTCGGCAGCACCCCGCCCTGGAGACTTGCGGACGCGAGGATGCTCGCGGCGGCGACCAGCCTCAGTACGGGATGCTTAGAT
>JAHWJF010000265.1 GCA_019348515.1 Chloroflexota bacterium
GGCGAGCGGCGCCATGGAGACTCCCGAGAACTCGGCGAAGCGCTCGTCGATAACGACGTATCGGCACGCCCGGGACAATCGAACAGCGTCCGCCGCCGTAAGGATCGAACCGAGGGGATCCGACGGGGAGCCGATAACCGCGACACCGTCTTCGGGCAGGTCCGCAGCGGAGTCTGGCCCGATGAAACCATCCCTGCCGGGGCCGCGCGCGATGAACACGATGTCCGACGTCACTCGACTCTCGGCAATTCGCGTCGCGACAGTCGAGGGCGGAAAGGCGACAAGCGGTCGCGTGTGAGCGTTCAGTGAGGCATCCAGACCAGCGTCCGCACTCTTGAGGAGATGAATGGCGGCGGCTGGTACACCGTACGTCACGCTCAGCCGGCGCCGTAATGCGGACATCAAGTTCTCGACTGGAAACGCCGGACACATGTCGACGGCTTCGAGAGCGGCCGGGCATGGTCCGTATGGATTGCGCGCGTGATCGAGCAGAATCACCTCGTCGCCGGGAACACTGACCCCGGTGGTATCCCGATTCGGCACGCTACGCTCGCTCATGACCAGCGAACCGCCGGTTCGCAGGACGCTCGCCTCACGGGAACGGCTGGTGCGAGTTCGAGAGTTTCAAGATGGACCCTTTTTACGACCGGAAGCGCGACGTTCCGCACGGGCACGCCTCCGGGGGTTTGGCCCTTGAGGGTTCCCAAATGGGCATGACCATGAATCACCAGGTCCGGCAAACATCGGTCAAGAACAACGCCAAGTTCACAGTTTCCAAGCATCCAATACTTCGCGAGCGGCTCCCGCCCGAGAGTGCTGGTCGTTGGCGCAAAATGTGTCGTGGCGATCCGCACATCGCTCTCGAGAGCGAGGAGTGCTCGCTCCAGCGCCGCGCATTCGCGGCTAACGCGGATCGCCAGCCGTTTGAAGGTTCGTGTGCGAATGGCGTCCGGGCCCTCTTGAAGCCAGAAGCCCCCGCCACTCCCCGTCGCGCCTGCGATCCCAACACGGAAACCGTTTGACGCCTGTACGACCGTCGCACTCCCGTCCAGTACTTCGATGCCCCGGTGTTCGAGCACGCGCCGGAACGCCACTCGTCGCAACGTGCGTAAGTCGTGGTTTCCAAGGACGGCGATGACGGGCAGCTGGGCCGTCGACAAGAAATCGGCGGCGGCCTCGGCCTCGAGCATTCGGCCGTTTTCCGTCAAGTCCCCGGCAACCACCAGGAGATCCGCTACCTCAGGCAGACTACAGAGTTGTGGAAAATCCCTTCGATCTTCCGTACCGCGGACATGCAGGTCTCCGATTGCGGCAACACGAACCCGAAAACCCTGGCCGCTATCTCGTTCTGCATTGAACCTCGGCAACTGGACATCCATGGATGCCAAGCGTACCCGATTCATTCGGGAGCCCTGATGCGCACCGTATACTCTGGCAAGCGCTCTGTGATGCGAGCTGCGACGAATTGGGTTCGCCGCGTATTCGATTCTGTGGAGGTGGAATGGGTCCGACTCAGTATCTCGGCGCCCGCAGACTTTTGCGAGCCGCGTTGCTGGTCATCTTCGGCGTGGGGCGGGTCTTTGGGGTCTTGTTGCGGCAGACTCAGGCGGCCGAAATCCCACGATACGAGCCAATGGCTCCCCCTCCCATCTCGGCCGAGGCTGTCTTCGTCACGGATCTCTCGTCGGGCACTGAGCTCTTCGCGATGAACGCGGACGCACCGCTGCCTCCGGCGAGCCTTACCAAGATCGTGTCGGCTCTGGTGGTCCTGGAGCGGGCAAAGCTCGATGATGCCATCGAAATCCTCGAGGACGATCTGGTCAGCCCCGAAGAATCCCAGGTGGGCCTCAAGGCCGGCGATCGCCTCACTGTGCGGGACCTCCTCTTCGGGATGCTTATCCCATCCGGCAACGATGCAACTCTCGCGCTCGCTCGTCACGTCGGCGCATCTGCCGTTGATGAACCGGTCTCGGCTGAACGAGCGGTCGAAGAGTTCGTTGCGTTGATGAACGGGAAAGCAACAACATTGGGCGCAACAGCGTCCCGCTTTGCGAACCCAACCGGTATCGACAGCGATGGACACGTCATGAGCGCCAAAGATATCGCGGTCGTGACCGCCGCGGCTCTCCAGGATCCACTCTTCTCCGAGATCGTCGGCACAAGCAGCGCTGTCTTGAGCTCCGAGGTCTTGCCTGAGGGTTACTCGGTGACCACCACGAACGTGCTCCTCACCGAAGGCGCGGTAACTGGGGTAAAGACCGGAACAACTGCAAGAGCCGGCGGTTGCCTGGTGACATCCTTTGCGGTCGGGCCGAACACGGTCGTCTCGGTCGTTCTCGGTAGCGAAATCGCCGAGTCGGCCGACGGGTTGCAGAACAATACGGCTCGGTTCGCGGATACGAGAGCCATACTTGACGCGGTTCGTGAGGAGTACGTCTGGTTGGACCCGGACTCCCCCGGCGAGGTTTCAGGTCTCGTAGAGGAGCTCTCAGTCTGGGAGGTTGATCTCGGCACCGACGACCTTGTTCCGGTACCGGCGGCGAACGCCGAGGAAGTGAGGTACCGGCTCGTCCTTGCACCTCCGACAGAGCCGCCGAACCCGGCGGGTCACGTTCAGTTTTACGTCGGCACGCGTCTGCTCTCGGAGCTGCCCGCGCTGCAGACACGCTGAACGCCGGATTGATCGACGAGTGATCCCGCCAGCTGCGTCTGAAAACCAGGACGGCGAGCGTCTCCAACGTGTCCTTGCCTCGAGCGGGATCGCGTCTCGACGTAAAGCTGAGGACCTGATTCGCTCGGGTCGAGTCTCCGTCGACGGCAAGGTGGTCACCGAACTGGGAACGAAAGTCGACCCCGTGCAGGCGAAGATCCGTGTCGACGGGAAACTAATCCAGAGGCAACCATTTCGATACGTAGTGATGAACAAGCCTTCCGGCTTCATTACCACGACCAGTGACGAACGCGACCGGCGAACGGTGATGGAGCTCTTACCTTCTGAACCGCGGCTGTTCCCGGTTGGCAGGCTAGATCGGGATACGGAAGGCCTGCTGTTGTTCACCAATGACGGAGACGTCGCGAATCGAGTGATGCACCCTCGTTACGGGCTGACGAAGGAATATCTTATTCTGACGCCGGCAAAACCGCCGGAGCAGATCCTGAGCAGAGCTCGCTCCGGTGTCGAGATCGACGGAAAGCGGGTCGTGCCACACGAATTCCGGATCGTACGAGAGACGGCTGAGGGAGTGCTCCTGTCGATTGTCATCCATGAAGGTATGAACCGCGTAGTACGTCGCATCATGGATACGGTGGGCATACCGGTGAACAAACTTCACCGAGTGAGGGTCGGTCCCCTTTCAGTCGCGGGAATTCCGCGGGGCGGGCACCGGGATCTGACCCCGGGAGAACTCACGTCGCTGCTGCAATCAGTCCATCTCGAGCGCAGCGCCGCGGAGCGCGTTGAAGCGGTCCCCCGGTCCTCACCGGCGACGAGCAGATCAACCGGGAAGTCGGTCAATCGACCTCAGGCGAATCGTCGGACAAACCGGGGATGAGTCCACCGGACGATGGCGCTCGGTCCACGATTGACCATCGGAGAGTGATTGCCATTGACGGACCAGCGGCCGCCGGTAAGTCGACAGTGGCCCACATGCTCGCCGACCGATTAGGGGCGATGCTCTTTGACACAGGTGCGTTATACCGCGCAGTTGCCCTTGCGGCGCTACGCTCCCAGGTTGCTCCGGACGATCACCAATCACTTGCCCGCCTAGCACGCGATGCGCGAATAGTGATCCAACCGCCCTCTCAAAGGGATGGTCGTCTGTACGATGTCCGGCTGAATGAAGAAGATGTTACCTGGCCGCTGCGCGACCCGGAAGTCGGCGCGATCGTGTCCAAAATCGCCGCGCATCCGCCGGTCCGCTCGGCTCTGCTTCCGCTGCAGAGAAGAATCGCCTCCGATGGGCCGGTGGTCATGGTCGGCCGCGATATTGGCACCGTGGTCGTTCCAGATGCCGGTCTCAAGGTCTATCTCGACGCGACCCCCGAGGAACGCGCCAGGCGGCGGCATCAGGAGGCGACTCGGCGCGGCGGGATTGAGAGTTACGAGGACGTCCTAAGGGAGACGCAAATACGGGACATTGGAGACAGCAGCAGGGATACGGCGCCGCTGAGGGCAGCTCCGGACGCCATTCGCATCAACACTGACGACATGACCATCGATAACGTGGTTGCCGAAATCGAATCTCTCGCCCGCGCGCGTGTAGATGCAACGGGTGCACCATTATGGCCATCGTGAGCACCAAGAATGTGACATCGACCGAAGTCGATCTGCTTTCCGGAACGCTGCACGGCCGGCCTCGGGAGCTTCTCCGCCGGGTGGTTCTCACGCTGCTTTGCCCGCTTCTTCCCCTGCGCCTGATCGGCGAAGAGTTGGTGCCTGCTGCTGGGCCGTTGCTGGTTGTCTCCAATCATCTGTCAAATGCCGATCCGATAATCCTCGAGGCTATCTTCCCACGCCCGCTTTTTTTCATGGGCAAATCAGAGCTATTTCGCATTCCGCCTTTTCGCTGGCTGCTACGCCGCTTCGGCGGTTTTCCGGTCGAGCGCGGGACACCGGACCGTGCCGCCCTACGCCATGCTCGCGCTGTTCTCGCTCAGGGAATTGCGTTGGGGATCTATCCGGAAGGAATCCGCTCAAGAACCGGTGCACTGATGAAGGGTCTACCCGGAGCCGGGCTTATTGCGCTCCAATCGCGCGCTCCGGTCCTCCCGGTGGGGATTTTCGGCACAGAGTTTTTTCCGGTCAACGGCGAATTTCCACAACGACGTCCCGCGAGCGTACCTCGCGGCGTCACGGTGCGATTCGGCGAGCCGTTTCACATACCGGATTTCGTGGACGGCGCGCGCGTGACGGCTGAGGAAGCGACCCACATCATAATGCTTCGCATTTCAGGTCTTCTCCCAGAGCGCTACCACGGCGAATATGCGGGCTGCGGCACTGGTTTGGGACCGGCACCGCGGGCGTAATCGCTAGGGACTACCGGCACTCTGCCGCGCGCGTCTCGTGGGGCGTCCGGTCTGAGCTGGCTGCAGGTCCTCTTGGTCGCCCCAGACGAGCTCCAGCTCCGCGATATGGACGATGTCACCTGGTTCTACGCCCTGCCGCTCCAACTCGGCGGAGATGCCACTCGACTCCAGCAGCCGCTGAAACCGCTCCACGGCCTCGTCCCGCGCAAAATCGGTCATTCGCGTAAACCGCTCCACACCCACGCCGGTCACCGCGAAATGGTGCCGCGACAAGCGCTCCACGCTCCACGCCCGTTCATCAACATTTTCAAGCGTATACCTTCGGCGCTCTTGCGGCTTTTCAGCGTCGATCTCCTCTTCTTGGACGGCGCGCAGCCGGGCGGCAACGGCCTGTATCAATGACTGAACCCCCTCGCCTGTTGCCGCGGAGACCGGAAACACGGAGTAGCCCCGCCCCTGCAGTTCACTCATCAGCCCTTCGAGCCTCTGCTGGGCCTCTGGGATGTCGATCTTGTTCAGCGCCACGAGCATCGGCTTTGCCAGCAAGTCTTCCTCATATGCTTCCAGCTCGGCATTGACCGTGTCAAAGTCCTCGAGTGGCTCCCGCGCCTCGAGGCCTCCGGACGCGTC
>JAHWJF010000266.1 GCA_019348515.1 Chloroflexota bacterium
AGGAGATGCGACGCCTGCACCGACATCCGGGTGATGACCGCGGGAGACGTTCGCCGGCCGCGCGATGCCCCGACTCCTCCGCCTCCCGGGACGGCCGCCCCGATCCGGGTGGCCGAGTGCCCATTTGGGGACGGTCAGGGCAGGTCCACGACCGTACCACGGTGCTCCGTGCCGGGTCTCCTCATGGTCGCCACCTTTGCCAAGTTCGCCAAGTTCGGGAAGTTCGGCAAGTTCGGCAAGTTCGGGAAGTTTGCAACCTTCCATAACAGTCAGCCGGCAGTAGGTCGCTCCCTACCTCGCAAAGGGGAATCCCGGCGCCCGTGAGCAGGGGACTGCCGCAACCGGCCGAAATCACCCGGTTGCCGGATTCGGATGCCGCCTGACTCCTTCACCCAGGCGAAGGACTTCATGCTCTGACACTGACGACGTGTCATGCTGGGGAATGAAGCATCTCGACACGGAGTCGCGTCCGTTCGTGGTGTACCAGACTCTGCGAGGTCGCCTCATGGTTCCGGATGACACAGTCGCTGTATCGCGGCATGCAGACTGACACGTGGGCTGGAACGCGCTGAAACGGCCAGGACCGCTATGATTTGGTCGATGCTCTCTCGGAGGGAAAAACCCGCATCGACCGAGCGGCAATTGCGGGCGTGATGATTCAGCCGCGGGCCCTGATCAAAGGTCGCTACCGCGTCGGCCGCCGCCTCGGCGACGGCGGTATGGCCATCGTCTACCTTGGGCACGACCTCCTCCTCGGGCGGGACGTGGCGATCAAGACGCCGCGGCCGCAGTTCGCCGCCGATCCCGCCTTTCGCGCCCGTTTCGAGCGCGAGGCGCGCGCGGCCGCCTCCCTTTCGCACCCGAACATCATCGATGTCCACGACGTCGGCGAAGATGACGGCACGCCGTTCATCGTCATGGAGCTGGTGCGGGGGCAGTCGCTGAAAGAGATCATCGCCGCCGACGCCCCGTTTCACCCCGACGACGTCGCCGAGTTGCTGGGGCAGATCGGCGGCGCTCTCGACTACGCGCACGCCAGGGGCTACGTCCACCGCGACATCAAACCGGGCAACATCCTGATCGACGAGCACGGCCGGGCCAGACTTGTCGATTTCGGCATCGCTAAAGGGTTGGCCGACGCCGATCTGACGGACGTTGACGGAGGTTTCGGCACCGCGGCCTATCTCTCGCCCGAACAGGCCGAGGGACTGATGGCCACACCCGCCTCCGATGTCTACTCGGCGGGGGTCGTCGCCTTCGAGATGCTCACCGGCGAGCAGCCCTTCACCGCGGAGACCCCGGTCGGTCTGGCGATGCGTCATGTCAACGACCCCGCGCCCCGCCCCTCGCGCGTCGCACCCGGTCTTCCACCCCAGGTGGACCCGATTGTCCTCCGCGCCCTGGCCAAAGATCCGACGCGCCGCTGGGGTTCCGCCGGAGCATTTGCTCGCGCGCTCCACGATTGGCGCAACGCCGGACCACCAGTACCGGCGCCCGTGCTCGCGGAGGTCGTGGCGCCTCCGACCCGTGGCAGCCTGGCGCCGACGATCGTCGTCGTCCTGCTGGTCCTCGGTGCGCTCGCGGCCCTGCTCTGGACCGGCTTCCGCAACCTTCCAGACAGCATCGAACCGACGCCGACATCGGTTGTCGTTCCGTCGGCGCCGGTCATCACCGGTGGCATCGATCCCGACGCTGCAGCTGATGAAGAGGTCGTGCCGGGCATCGTGCCCGCCGACCCCGCGGTCCCAGAGGTCGTGGAAGCGAGTGATCAGGCGGTGGCGCCGACGATAGCCCCGGCCAGCGAAGCGGTGGTGGTTGTTCCCAACCTTCAGGGACTCACTATCGGCGGGTCGATGCAGGCGGTGCTGCCGCTCGATCTGCGGCTCGTCCAGGACCAGCGTGTCTACTCGGACACCGTCCCGCTCAATGTGGTGGCAGCACAAGATCCGCCACCCGGGGCCAGCGTCTCGCCCGGCGCCATGATCCGGGTCTCGCTCAGCCGCGGCCCATCTCCGTTTGCGGCCGTGGACCAGCCATGACCGAGAGGGCGGATCCCATCACCTGGCGGGATCTGGCGACCACTGCCCTCCTGGTCTTTGTCATCACGTTGGTGGGATGCGTCGCGGCGTTCGCGTTCTGGCTCCAGGATCTCTCGGCTCCCCAGGTTGCGTTTCTCGGCTCGGGGAACCGGCTTTCGCTCCTGGTCACCGATGGTCCGGCGCGGTTGCTGGTGGCGACGGGTGACAGTCCTATCGACTACGAAAACGCGCTGACGCACGTGCGACCGATCTTCGCCCGTCGCGTCGACGTCCTGCTCGTCGCCGGTAGCGGGAGCACGCTCCTCGTTCCCCTGGCGGCACATGGCGATGCCCATGTCCGCGCCTCCTCAGCTCTCGCGCCGCTGCCTGAGTCGCCGGAGACAGATGCGTTTGGCTCCATGGCGGCGTTCTCGGCGCCACAACACATCCGTCTGGGGCCGTCGATCGAGGTGACGGTGGAGACCGCGCTGCCGTTCGGCGCGGATGCCGCGGTCGATTTTCCGGCCTGGCGAGCAATCATCGAGCGTGGTGATACACGGATCGTCGCGCTCTCCGATGGCGCCGCCGCTACGCTCTTCCCGCCCGTCCCCGGAGCGTCGGTGCTCGCGGTCTCCGGCGACGATCCAGCGGCCGCGTGGGATCTATCGCCCGCGGTTGGATTTGTCGCCAATGCCGAGGCGATCAGCGGCCCCGAGATGCGCTCCGCGTTTGCGGAGAGCCGGAGGACGCCGGAATGGGGCTTCCGGGTCTTTCCTGGTGAGGCGCTTCGCCTCAGGTTCGTCGAGGGCGGTGTCGAGCTGCCATCGGAGCCGGCACAGAATCTGGCGGATCTATCGCCAATAACGGGGATAATTCCGAACCAACCGGCGATCAGCCGGCGGGTCAGGCGCCCCGCGCCGCTTTCGCGCGCGCGAACTCGTCCTTGACCGACGCCAGCAAGTCAGAATCCACGATCAGATCAATGCCGGTCAGCGCCATGGCGCGTGCCACGGCCAGGGTGTTGGCGTACCCCATCTCCGAGTCCGCGGCCTCCACGACCTCCTGCGAGTGCCATGTGCAGACGCGGTCGACGATCGGGAAGCTGGTTTCGACCGATGGCACTTCGTAGCTCACGTTGGCCCAGTCGGTCGAGCCCATACCCGGCTCCGGTTTTGCCTCCGGTAGATCGAGTCCGACAGCCGCTAGATGCTGCCCGAGGCGGGACGCCATGGTGTAGTTGGTGATCATGTCGGCATTCGCGTCTTCCGGCATCTCGAACTCGAGCGACGCACCAGTGATCAACGCCGCGCCCTCAGCAATGCGTCGCACTTTTTCGACCAGCTCATTCATCGCCGCCAGCGTTGCCGCCCGCACAAAGAACTCGGCCTGGGCGAAATCGGGCACTACATTTGGCACGTGGCCGCCGTGGGTGATGATTCCGTGGATGCGCGCGTCGGCGGTGATGTGCTGACGGAGCGCATTGATGCCGTTGAAGACCTCGATGACCGCGTTCAGCGCGTTGATCCCGTTGAACGGATCGGCGGCGGCGTGGGCAGCTCGCCCGTGGAAGCTCATTCGCACCAGCACGCAGGCCAGCGACTGACCACTCCCCTCGACCGTTGGGCAGACCGCATCTGAGGTTCCGGGGTGCGCGCCGAGCGCCGCGTCTACGCCCGCGAACACTCCCGCGTTCGCCATGATCACTTTGCCGCCGACCGCTTCTTCCGCCGGCGTCCCGAAGACGTCGACCTGCCCTCTACCGCCCAGGTGCGGTAATGCCGCGGCGAGCCCCAAACCGGCGCCGATGCCGGCGATGGCGATGAGGTTATGACCACAACCGTGGCCGAGCCCGGGCAACGCATCATATTCCGAGAGGTAGGCGATGCGCGGTTCGCCACTACCCACGGAGGCGGCAAACGCCGTCGGCAACCCGGCGATCCCACGCTCGACGGCGAACCCTCGCTCCTCGAGAAAGCCGGCGCAGGCCGCACTCGCCCGCTCCTCCTCCAGCGCAGTTTCCGGATTGGCATGGATGAACTTCGATAGGGCGATGAGCTCGCCAGCGGCCGCGTCGATCGCGTTCACGGCCGCGGCGCGAGCGGCGGTCAGATCGACGTCGTGCACTTGCATGGTCGCCGTCAACGCATCCCCCTTTGCCGGTTCCACGTCCCCGACGGAGCCGCGAGAACCAAGAGCATCACAATCACCCGGCCAGTTCGTGGGCCGGGGTACCGTAGTCCGCCTCGGGTGGTCTGAATACTAAAGCGTCGCCCCACACTCGGGGCAGAACACGTCACGAGGACTGACCCGAGCGCGGCAGACCGCGCAGCGATCATCGTCCGTCACGCCAACGGACGGCGTCACCGGCCATCGGCTAGCTGGCTCACCACTGGCGATCGTCTCGTCTCCCGCGGCACTCCAGGCCGACCAGACCGTCTCGTCGGATTGCGCGCGCGCCGGGTCGGTGGTTGGTTGCTGCGTGCCATCGCGATGGTTGTCCCGGCCATGGCCGTTGGTTGTCAGGCTGGTGCGTCCTTCACCCACCCACGGTCCGTGCTCTGTATACGCGGCTCCTGCCGGCAAAGGCGAGGTCGCCTCGAGACCCTGGCCGAACCGGCCGGAGCGCGAAGCGGGCTCCTGCCCCGGCTCATATTTCCCCGCCTCCCCGGCTGCCGCCATCTTCACCGGGCGCTGCCGCGGCGCTATGGCGGCCACGTTCGCGCCATGCGTTTCGCGCGGCTGCCGCCGAGCGCGCGCCGCATTGACGATCCAGCCAAGGACGGTCAGGGCAAGCAACACTCCGGCAGCGCCGAGCAGGAGAAGGTCAGCGCGTCTCAGTAGGCCCTCGCTGACGATGCCGTCGTCCAGAGCCGTCCCCTGCTGCAGGATCTGGTCAATCCAGCGAAAGAGATAGGACAGCAGGAGCGCCGCATTGAACGCCGCCAGCAACCCGCCCGCCAGCCGAGAGACCGTGCTGGGGCGCGATCGCCCCAGCGCCGCGCCTCCGCCATAACCCAGGAGGAACGTGCAGGCAACGAGAAGTCCCGTTGATGCGGCAAATATGGCGACGTTCTGATCGAGATTGAAAACGGCCGCGAGCTCGGCTCCCCAGGTCTGACCGAACCGCTCGGCGAGGTTCGCGCCCAGCAAGATACCGGCCGAGACTATTGCCTCTTTCGCCACTCCCCGTCGGATGCCGAACGGCACAAAGAGGAGGATAACGAGTCCGAGCAGAATATCGAGCAGTAATGGTGTGTCGATCTGCGGCACGATGCCAGCCCCGGATTCCTATCGACGATCTATCTCTAGCGGGGAGTTGAACTCGCTCCAGCGACCACCGACCCGGGCCACCCCCTGCCGGATGTACGGTCGATCGGTGGTGTCCGGTTTTTGCCGGCCTCGAGACATGGCACGGTGTGCCTGTCTCCACGTCCCCGCGTTGCGCAGAGATGGCGCGTCGGACGTGTATCGGCAGTCTAACACGTCCTTTTGCCGTACTTTCCTGTGCCTACTTGTCAATAACACTTGATGGTATGCTATAATTGATGAGACGGGCAGTGATGGGCTGCCAAGATTCTGACGGTGTTCCGCCGTCTCTGCTCCAGAAGGAGATTCTCGATTCCTG
>JAHWJF010000267.1 GCA_019348515.1 Chloroflexota bacterium
ATCGTCCGCATGTATTGACAACACGGCATGCAGGGTGTTAGTTCACACTAAGCCAAACGCGGACAGGATCGATTCTGGAAGAGGGCGGCTACGCAAAAGCCGACGAGGCTGGCGCTCAAGCGCACGAGTTGTCGGCGTTTTGCCGTGTCCCCTTCAATACGCTGAGTCGCTCTTGAGAAAATCACCCCGCATGACGGCCCAATGTCTGGATCCCGGTCAAGGTCTCGAGCGACCTACCTGACACCAGTCTCAGATCACGATGTTGCAACCTAGAAAGCCGTCCGAGTAGCCGAGCAGGATCGACTGGCTGCGTTGCGCCCCGGTGCCGTGGGCTTGTGGGTCGTATTCGGCGATGAAGCCCGGATCGCCCAGCGTGTTGACGGTGAAGTCGATCGTGGCGTCGATGTCATCGGTTTCCAGCGCTCCGCGCGAATCGAGGTCGAGCGCCCAGGCTCCACTCATGCAGTCGGCCATCAGCTCCAACTCGATGGAGTAGACCTCTTCCCAGCTATCCGGTCTCTCCCCCGGTCCAACCCGCTCCAGACCGACGGCATCCTGGACGTGGTGCGCCCATTCATGGGCAATGACGAAGGCGGGAATGAAGTCATCGGTCTGGCCGATCTCCATGAGTTTTGCTTCTTCGAGATAGATCGACTCGTCGGGCGGGCAATAGAAGGCGTAGAACCCCGGCGTGGCGGGACCGCACGCGGTGCCGACACGATCGCCCGGGGCCACGAGCACCACCCGCGGGGAGTAGTAGGGATTCGGGGTGTAGGAGAGTACGTCGGCATAGAACGCGTCGAGGTCATCGACGACGCTCTGGATGAGATCCCCCTCCGTGATCGGCTGCGATCGCTGACCGTACGTTTCGATCGCCTGTTGCACCGTCTCCGCGCTGCTACCGAAGAACCAGCGCCACTCGCCGCCACTTTCGACGAGATACATGTCGTCCTCCAGCCAGGTTTGCTGATTGTTCTCATCAACAAATGGCTGGATGAATGAGATTCTGGCCGCGTAGGGATACCGGGCGCCCGTGACGCCCCACGTCCAGGGGGTCATCTCCACGCCGGTGATCTGGGCCTGGCCGGCCTGCGCTTCCGCGTAGACGTCGGTGAAGGTGCCGACCGCCGCGGCCCGCGGCACGACCGCCATGGCGTCCGGATGCATATAGTCGTACATGGTGTTGAACTTGCGCTCGCTGGCCATGCGCAAGATCTCGGTGGCCGTCGCCGCGGCATTTGCGCGGTCGCGGTTGACGTCGCGCTCCTGCTCCTGCGCCGCCCCAGGCAGCGCCGCGACGGGGGCGAGCAGGGTCATGGTGACCATGAAAACCGACAGGAGGAAACGCATCAGACATCCTTTCGGAGTGTCACCCTTGAGGAGCCGGGCGCACTTCTTGCATTGAGGTACAGGTCACGGCTCGCCGGAAGCAGTCGGTTCCGCCACATCTCGCGTGGCGCTCCCGATCGCTGATGCTTCCTATGATACAGACGGTCGCCGTGATGCACGCATCGATTTGCCGGCAGTGCCGGAGCCAGAGGAGGGAGAGCCATGACAGAAGACAAGCTCAAGGGACTCTTCGGGGGCGGCGAAGCGGACGACGCCCAAAGCGCACAAAATGTCGCGAAGCCGGCCCGCGGTAGACGCCGTGGTGGTGGAGGTGGCGGACGCCGCCGTCGCCGGAGTCCGGAGGAGGCCGCTCAGGCAGAGGACTTCATCAATCGCTACACCACTGGCAATCCCGCAGAGGGATTCTCGTCGGAAGAAGCGGTCAACTATTTGCGCCAGATCCGTGGCGAGGCGCCGCCTGAGGTGCTACAGCGCGCGGCTGTGGAAACGGTCCGCAACCTCCCTGACGATCAACGCCAGGCCTTCGCCGAGATGCTGCAGCGGCGGCAGTCGGGAGCCGGGATGGTCACCATCGAGCGCACCGGCGAGGCCCGCGCTACAGAAGGCCGCGGCGGGTCGCAGGCTGGCGGTGGCATGGACGACATGCTCGGCGGTCTCTTCGGCGGTCTGTTGGGCGGTGGTATGGCCCAGCCAGATCCGTATCCACAGCCACGCCAGGCGCCGCAAGGTCAGGGCGGCTTTGGCGCTGACGACATGCTTGGGGGACTGCTGGGGGGACTCCTTGGCGGTGGCATGTCCCAGCCGCAGCCCCGTGGGTACAACCAGCCCGACAACAACCCTTTCGACGATCTCCTTGGTGGGATGTTCGGCGGAGGCGGCAATGATGCATCGGAGGGTCAGTATCGTCAGCAGCCCCAGGCGCAGGGCGGCGGAGTCGATGAGATTCTGAGCAGCCCGCTCGGCAAGGCAGTCCTCGGCGGTATCGCCGCCTTCGCCATGAAAGAGATGATGAATAAGGGGCGATAAGGCGTAGGGCGAGGCGCGAGCTAACGGTTCGATGCCGAAATACGACTATGCCTGCCCCGTCTGCGGGGCGCGTCATGAGCGGGAGCGGCCGATGTCCGATGCGGCCGCTCCCGCTCCTTGCCCGGCGTGCGGCGCGGACGCGACGCGCGTCTACACGGCGCCGAAATTCCTCTTCAAGGCCGATCCGCGCGACGTGCGCCCCGTCTGGCATAACCATGACGGATACTCGCACCAACATGCTCCGCGAAGAGGTCGTCATCGGCGGCCGAGTGAGGATCACTGAGTGGGGTATCGAGATCATCATGCATCGGGACAGCGATGCGCGGATCGTGATCCTTGCTCCAGACCCGTGCTTCCACACGGAGCGCAACGAGTGCCAAGCGCTTCTGATCGTAGGTGAGGCTGGCTAGGCGCTCGGCCCGCGTGCAGCACCATTGCAGATCATCCAGGCGGGCTTGCGCGAGTTCCCACCTCGTGCGCTCGGCAAGGAGCTCGTCATGCTCTTGCTGGGGTTGTTTGTGTTGTTCCCCGAGTGCCTTGAGTTCGACTAGAAACGGTGCGGCCATCTCGTCGTCATCAATTGTGGCCATCCGTCGCATGAGGTTCGATCATGAGAGTGCCGGGTGCCTCCGGGCGATGCGCCGCGGCGGCAAGACGCGTAAGGGGAGCCCCTGGCTGCGGGCCTGCTTGGTTCAGGCGGCCCACGCCGCAGCCCGGACGAAGGGCACCTGTCTGGCGGCGCAGTACCTGCGGCTGGCAGCGCGTCGCGGCCGAGCAAAAGCCGCGGTCGCCGTCGCCCACTCCATCCTGATCATTCTGTATCACGTGCTGATGGACGGCACGGTCTACCGCGACCTGGGAGGCAACTCCTTCGAAAAGCGGGATCGTCAGGGGATGGAACGTCGGCCCGTGCACCGGCTGGAAGGCTTGGGCTACACGGTGTCCTTGACACCGGCGACCTAGCGATCGGCGGGCGCAACCTATTTTCAGATCAGACCAGCAACTATTGAAAAACTCCTCGGGTGTCGCATCCGGCTCGTTCCGAAGCCGGGGTGCGCTTCATTCTCCGAGGAAATCTTGGTCAAAACTGGGCAGGTTCCTAGTTGCTGAACGCCGAGATGACCCCCGGGCTGCTTTTTTAACATGCAGGATGATTATGGGAATCACCGAGGTTGTGAGGTGGAACCCGCGACGGCGGACGTATACTTCGATCCACTAGGCGTTGCACGAATGGGAGGGTGTCTGCTGCCGCGTTCCGGCAGGATCACCAGCGCAAGGCACGGCCGTTGACCGGCGACACGATCAGGACCACCGAGCCGATTCCGGCGGATTGCCGACCTGCACAGGTCACAGCCGACCCGTGCGAACACGAGGAGCAGTACCGGCTCATCGTCGAGGCGGCGACGGACTACGCCATCCTGACCACCGACGCCGAGGGCCGGATCGCGAGCTGGTCACCGGGCGCCGAAGCCGTCTTCGGCTGGACGCCCGGGGAGGCTATCAGCCAGCCCGTCGCGCTGCTCTTCACGCCGGAGGACCGCAGTGCCGGCCAGCCCGAGCAGGAGTTCACCACTGCCCGCGATACCGGGTTCGCGCCGGACGTGCGCTGGCACGTGCGGAAGGACGGCTCGCGGGTGTTCATCGACGGTTCCGCCCGGGCGCTCCGCCGCGCAGACGGCGCTTTCCGGGGGGTGCTGAAGGTCGGCCAGGACACCACCGGGCGCAGGCTCACCGAGTCCCGGCTGCGGGCGAGCGAGGAGCGGTTCCGGACCGCACTGGGCATCGAGACGGTCGGCGCGATCTTCTTCGACGCGGAGGGCCGGCTGTTCGATGCCAACGACGCCTTCCTCCGGATGGGCGGCTACGACCGGGAGGACCTCCTCGAGGGCAGGCTGACCTGGCAGGCGTTGACGCCGCCCGAGTGGATGGAGTCCTCGGAGGGAGCCCTCGCGGAGCTGCGTGCGACGGGGCGGACGACGCCGTACGAGAAGGAGTACCTCCGCAAGGACGGCTCGCGCTTGTGGGGGCTCTTCGCCGCCACGCTGCTGCCGGACGGCACCGGATTCGAGTTTGTCCTCGACGTCACCGAGCGCAAGCGGGCTGAGGCCGAGCGGGAGGCCTTCGTCGACGCAGCCGCCCACGACCTGAAGTCCCCCCTCACCGTGATCTGGGGACAGGCGCAGCTCCTGCGCCGCCAGGCCCGCCGCGGCCAAGGGGTGGAGCCGACAGGGCTCGAAGCCGCCCTGGCGACGATCGAGGCCGCCGCCGGCCGGATGGTCGCCCTGGTCGACGAGATGATGGACGCGGCCCACCTGTCAGCGGGGCGGGAGCTCGCGCTGCGCCCGGTTCCAGTCGACCTGGTCGCCCTGGTGGAGGCCACGGCCGAGGAGGCGCGCCAAGGTGCGAGCGGGCATACGGTACGGGTCGAGGCTGAGACGCCGGTGCTGGTGGGGGAGTGGGACGCGGCACGGCTGGGGCGGGTGCTGGCCAACCTGCTGTCCAACGCCGTCAAGTACAGTCGGCCGGGCACCAAGGTCCTCGTGCGGGTGGGGCAGGAGGAGGCGCCGGACGGCGGAGCTCAGGCGGTTGTCGCCGTGCGGGACGAGGGGGCCGGCATCCCCGCCGCCGACCTGCCGCACCTGTTCGAACGCTTCCACCGGGGCACCAATGTCGCCGGGCGGACCCGCGGCAGCGGCATCGGTCTGGCGGGGGCCTCCCACATCGTCACCCAGCACGGCGGCACGATCGGGGTGGAGAGCGCCGAGGGGCGGGGGAGTACCTTCACCGTCCGGTTGCCGCTGGCCGCCCCGGATGCCGGCTGAGCCCCGCCCCGCCGCACCCGTTGGGGAGAACGTCGAGAAGTCGGCGCCTACTGACGACCTGGCCTGACCGGTTCCAGCATCGCCCCGTTCGTCGGCTAGTTCCTGTAATGCCTCTTCCCGCTACCGCCTGCGACAATCTCACACCGGTGGGAAGGTTCTGATGGTCCAAATACGGACCGATTGACCAAGGTATCGGCATAGTAATTCTCTCACCTGCCAGACCGTGGAAGTGCTGGCAGGGCAACGCGCCGGCACTGCCAAAAGCAGTGAAACCACCGTCGAAAGGAGTCCACCATGATCGGTCGCTTCGTCCTCGTGCTGATGGTCGTCGTGCTGCTCGTGAGCCACCTCATCCTGTCTGGTCTGCCGCGTCCCGTGTCTGCCCAAGACCCCCTGCCGACGCCAGCGGGTCAGCTCGGCGGTCGGATGCCCCTGCCCACGGCT
>JAHWJF010000268.1 GCA_019348515.1 Chloroflexota bacterium
AGCTATCTGCAACGCGGGGACCGGAATGGCAACAACGGAAACGATCGTGAAGGCAAGGTGGAGGGCTCGGCGCCGGCGGACAACGTCAACCTTGGCGCGGGCGGGATCATCTGGCCCGTCAGCGGCGGTCAGTGGACGATCATGCAGGGGTATCACGGCTCCTCCCACCAGAACCAGGGTGGGCTCTGGCAGTACGAGTACTCGCTCGACCTGGCGCGGGTGGACGGGAACACCGCGGGGCAACCGGTGCACTCGCCGGTCAACGGCGTGGTGCGCTGGACCGATCCCAGCACCGGCGGCATCTCGATTGACATCGGCAACGGGCACGCGGTGGCCATGTTCCACGTCAATTTCATGGGCGGGCTCCAGGCGGGCACACCGGTGCAACAGGGGCAGTATCTCGGCGAGATCTCCGGACCGGGCGGTCCGGGGTTCGCCGGCACGCCGCACCTGCACTTCACCCTCTGGTCCTCGAGCGACAACGGGAACTGGGACCGCCAGGCCGTGCCCTTCACCGGGCAGTACGCCATCAGCGGCATGGACTTCCCCGACACCGGTGGCGGCAACGCCCACCGGGGCGTGCAGTTCAGCCCGTAGGGCCGGGGTCGAGCAGACGGCAAGACGGCAAGACGGCAAGGACAAGCGTAGTCGGGGGTCGGAGGTCGGGAAGAACCGTTGTCTGTCCCCCTTTCCCCCTGAAGCCGCGAAGCGGCTGGCTCCCCCTGAGGCGAAGCCGGCACCCCCTCACTCGTGGCAGAATGAAGGCATGATCCGTGTCGCCGCCGTCGCCGATATGCATACCGGGCCGGATTCCGCGGGGACCCTCGCACCGCTCCTGACCGGGCTAGCGGACGAGGCCGATGTCCTCCTCCTGGCCGGTGACCTCACGCGCTCTGGAAAACCGGCCGAGGCGGAGATCCTCGTCGCCGAGCTGGCCGGGGCAGGGGTCCCGATCGTCGCCGTGCTCGGCAACCACGATTACCACACCGATCAGACCGCCGAGGTTGCCGCCATCTTCAAAGATGCCGGGATCCATGTTCTCGACCGGAGCAGCGTCGTCCTCGACCTCACCGGGCAGCGGGTGGCGATCGCCGGGACCAAAGGCTTCGGCGGGGGGTACGGCGCCGCGCTGGCCGACGATTTTGGCGAGTCGGAGATGAAAGGGTGGATCCGCCACGCCGAGACAGAGGCGGAAGCGCTGGAGGACGTCCTCAGCGCGCTCGTCGGCGACGTCCGTATCGTGCTCCTCCATTACAGCCCCACCGTGGAGACGCTGGACGGCGAGCGGCTGGAGCTCTACCCCTTCCTCGGCAACTCGATGCTCGGCGAAGCGATCGACCGCTCCGGCGCCGACCTCGTGCTGCACGGTCACGCGCACCACGGGTCGCCTGCCGGGACGACGCCCGGAGGTGTCCCGGTGCGCAATGTCGCCCAGTCAGTCATTCGCCGCCCGTACGTCGTCTTCACGATCGAGCGCGAAGACGAGGCGTCACCACGCCGGAGCTTGCGTCGGCGACGCGGCAACGACCTTACCGACGGCGATGCGTCGGCCAGCGACCGGGAGCGCGAGCGTGGGAGCAGACGCCCGCGCTGGATGCGCCGCGGGACGCGCATCGACGACCAGGACCCCCCGCGCCGGAAGGGCAGGCGCCGCTGAGCCCCGCCGCATCTTCGCCGGCGTTCGTAGCAACCCTGCACGATCCCAAAGGGGCCTCCCTCTCCCTCCTCGACGGGACCGCGAGCGCCCTGGAGACCTACCCGCTGGTCGTCGTCGCGGCGACGCCAGCCACTGATCCCGGTGTGACGGCGCGGTTGCGGGAGATCGGGGCAACAGTCGTTCCAGGCGGTCTCACTGGCGAAGGCCGCCGGGCGGCGTTGGCGGCCGCCGGGTCGGAGCACCCCTCCTATTTCTCGTGTGATTTCGACCGCTGGCTGCACTGGGCTCGGTTCTGGCCCGACGAACTGCTCACGTTGCCGGTACGTGTGGAGCGGCTCGGAAGACGCGACCGGACGCCGCCCTGGTACGTCTGCCTCGGGCGCACCGCGCGCGCGTTCAGCACGCACCCGGCCGTGCAGCGGCTACCGGAGACGGCGACCAACCGCGCGCTGTCGGTGCCCGCCGGAAGTCCCCTCGATGCCGTGTCCGGTGCGGCCTGGCTCAGTCCGGAAGCGGCCCGGATCATCCTCGCCGACTCGCGCGAGCCAACCGCCGCGACCGATCTCGAGTGGCCGGCGCTCATCCTGCGCTATGATCCCCGCAGACTCCGCGGTCTGCGTTGCGAAGGGCTGGAGTGGGAGACCCCCGATTTTCACACCGAGGAGATCATGGCCGCGGGCGGTCTGGAAGCCTGGACAGAAGCCATCTTCAACACGCCGGGCATGTGGGCGGAACGCCTGCGCCTGGCCGCTGCCTCGACAGCGGCACTGGAGCGGGTACTTGCTGAGCAAGGCACGGAGTGAAAGCGATGCTGGCGCGCCCTGAGGCGGCGTGCCGACTGATGGACAGCCCCGATCGGCCGCCGCGCCGCCCTCAGCCGCCCGTGCCCAACTCGGCGGTGTCGCGCGGGTCGATGTTCTGATTCAAGCGGAACAGGTTCGCCGGGTCGTATTCTCGCTTCACCTCGACGAGGCGCTCGTAGTTCCGGCCGAAGGCGGCGCGGACGAACCGGGGATCCTCCCCGAGGCCCGGGAAATTCAGGTTCGTCTTGCCGGTGCCGAACCGTTCCATGGCGGCGAAAAAGCTACGCGCCCAGGTGACGTTGGGCTCGGTTTCCTCGGGTGCCGCCCAGTTCGCCAGGATCTCGAGGAGGTAGGGGGCGCCGCGCTCGCCAGTCGCGGTCGCACCCCCGTCGACCCGCCCGAGCGCTCCACCGAGCACCCACACGCTCGCCATCGACAGCGACGACGGGCGGCTGTGGATCCACGCCTCAATCTCGTCGACGACCTCGCTGCCGAGGCCGGCGAGGTAGAGCGATTTCCAGTAGTAGCGCAGCTGGCCCGGAGGAAAAAAGGGATCGAAGATCTGCTGGAGCGCGGTGTAGGGAAGCGTCGCGGAGAGATCCAGGATCGGCTCGGCAAGCTGGCGCAGGGGCATCAGGCGCACCTCTCCCTCCGTGGCCGGACCCGCGAAGAGTGCGCCAGTGATGAGCACAGCCTGTCCGTGCAGATCCTCGGGGAACCCGGGGAGCGCGGGGATCGTCCACCAGGTAGCCGAGGCGTTGATCTCGTCGGGGGCATCGGCGACAAAGTCACGAAATCCGGCCATGACTTGAGCCGTCTGTTCCATCGGGTAGACCGGCCCCGCGAAGGCCACCATCGGCCCTACCGGATGGAGGCGGTACTCGAAGGAGGTCACCACGCCGAAATTCCCGCCGCCGCCCCGCAGTGCCCAGAAGAGGTCGGCGTTCTTGGTCTCGCTGGCGACTAGCACCTGGCCGTCAGCGGTGACGACGTCGGCCGAGATCAGGTTGTCGCAGGTCATGCCGTGGGTGCGCCGCAGCCATCCCTGGCCACCGCCCAGGGTGAGACCGGCGATCCCGGTCGTGGAGACGATGCCACCGGGCGCGGCCAGGCCGAACGCCTGGGTCTCGCGATCGATATCCGCCCACGTTGCCCCACCCTCGGCCCGAACGGTGAGGTGCTCGCGATCGACCCGAACCCCCCGCATCGCCGACAGGTCAATTACCAGCCCCCCGTCGCAGGTCCCGAAGCCGGCGACGTTGTGTCCTCCGCCTCGTACCGCGAGCAGCAGGCCGTGGTCGGCGGCGAACTTGACGCACGCAACGACGTCGGCCGCCCCACGGCACCGGGCGACTAAAGCCGGCCGCCGATCGATCATGCCGTTCCAGACCCGACGCGCCTCGTCGTAGGCCGGATCACTCGGTTGAATCAATTCACCATGGAGCTTACCGGCGAACTCCTGGATGGAGTTCGCTCGGGACGATGTCGATGTCTGCGATGCCATGCGATGGGCTCCTTTCTTATTAGCTCGTTGTCCTGAACGCGTTGGGCTGAGGGTGGTAATCAGCAACGTTAGTGGGGGAGTGCACTACGGCGCAGCGGTGACCACGCCCAACCGAGGAACTCCAGGTGTTGGCAGGCACGAACGAAAGTCACTCCCAGTTCGAGGCTCGCGATGAACACGGCGATATGCACCAGGGACTGTCAGGAGCGGCCTCCCGGACCAGGTGATCCTGGGCCATCGCCTGCATCTCGCGGTAGCGGATGTCGGCGAGCATGATCTCCAACATAGCACTCTCCTCTGAAGCGTATGCCCTCTGTTCCGCTCCTCCCCGGAGGCGGTGGCGACCGGTCGACCGTGGGCACGGGACGATGATGCGCCGGCGAGACGGCGGCAACATCAGCCGGGTGGACGATTTTCTGGGGAACCACGCGGAATGGTCGGTCTACGTAAGATGGAGTAGGCGTACGTAGACGATTTGGGCGGAGCTCAGATCAGGTGGCGGCGATGGGCATAGTCGGCGGCTTCGGTGCGCGAGCGGACGCCGAGCTTGCCGAGGATATTGGCGACGTGAGTGCGGACTGTGGCGCGGCTGATGAACAACGCTTCGGCGATCGCCGGGTTGGAGCGGCCGGCGACGAGGAGACGCAGCACCTCCTGCTCCCGCTGGGTCAGGCCAGCCGTATTGATTCCGGTCTGCAGCTTTGGCGCGAGTCGCGTGCCGAGGGCATCGGCCCGTGCGAGCGTCGGCGCCGCCCCCAACAGGGCGCAGGTGGCGCGGACCTCGTCCAGGAGGCGCGCTGTCTCGCCGGCATCCCCCATCGCCAAGCGTAACTGCGCAAAGGCAAGCAGCGTCAAGGCCCGCTCGAAGGGCGCCTCGCAAGCAACGGCCAGATCGAGCGCGATCCTCAGATGGGCTTCGGCCTCAGCGTGCCGTTGGACCCGAGTCTCGATCTCACCGAGGAGCCGGTGGCCGGCCAGGCAGATCAAGGGCTGGCTCGGTACCTCAGCGAGCGCCAGGGTTTCAGTCACGGCACAGCGGGCCAGCGCTGCGTCTCCAACCGCCAGGTGCCAGCGCGCCCAGGCGAGTCGCCCGTCGGCCCGACCGAGCATGCTCTCGCTCCAGGCGAGCCACCGGTCGTGCGCCGCCAGCCAGGCGTGGGCCGTGGGCAGATCACCCGCGTCGAGACAGAGGTCGGCCGCGAGGCGCTGCAGGAAGAGCCCCTCCTGATGGATCAGATCGCCGGGCTCGGTCCGCGGCCCGTCGGGGAGTAGGCCGCGGATCGCTTCCCAGGCTCGCTCCGGCTCGCCGCGATGACGGGCGAGGACGGCGTGCGCGGCGGTGAGCTCGCGACGGAGGTAGGCATTGCCGGGGGCCGGCAGGTCGCACAGGATCCGGTCCGCCTCCAGCCAGCGGCCGTCGAGGACCAGGCAGCTGAGCCAGGCCAGGCGGGGCGAGACGCCCGGGCGGAGGGCGCTCCCGGTCCGGCCAAGTGCCACCTCCGCCTCGGCCGCGTAGCGCCGCCGAGCGGCGGGATTGGCCGCGTCGTAGGTCAGCGCGACGTCGCGTAATTCGTCGAGTAGCGTGAACGCGACCAGGGCATGGTGGTCGAGGTCCGCGAAGATCGTGCGGGCTTGGACAAACGCCGCGCGCGCCTC
>JAHWJF010000269.1 GCA_019348515.1 Chloroflexota bacterium
TGCTCGCGCTTTCCCGTGATCGATCGTAAGCAACGACTCGATTACTCGAGCACAGGCTGATGGCGCCAATCCCGACGGCAAACGGCTCAGCCCACGTGCGGCGCCTACTGGCCGTTGAGGCTCTCAGCCGTCTCCGGTTGACCATCCACTCGGCCAGGCACAGCAAACGTGACCTCCCGGTAGGGAACCAGGCGCGGCGGTCCGGCCAGTCCGGATGGCCGCTCGACCGCTTCCAGCAGGTTGATGGGGGTGTTGGCCACCCGCAGCTCCAGGGTGTTGTCGCCTGGCGTGAGATAGTCGGTGATCTCTACCGCGTAGGGCTGCCACAGACGGACCCCGGCTCGTTGGCCGTTGACCAGCACCTCGAGCGTGTCGTCCCGCATCTCTGGCTCGAGGAAGATCCGCTGCCCCCGGAAATCGTCCGGCAGCGTGAAACGGCGCCGGTACAGCCCCCGGCCTGAGTAGTAGGGGTACCCCTGCTCGACCCATGACGCCGGTTGCAACGCGCCGCGTGGCGCGACGATGCGCTCTTTGCCATTGACGCGCTCGACCGAGAAGTCGCCCATCAGCTTGACGAGATCGAGCAGACCATCGGTCGCCTTGGTGACCGTCAGGCGCACGGCGATGACGTTCTCGCCCTGTTGCACGAGCGGGGTGATCTCCAGCGCCTGCATCTGGCTGTCGATCGCGCTGCGGACCGGCGTCGCGGTGACCGGCTCCCCATTGACGAAGACCTCCCAGCCCGAGCCGGCGAAGCCGTCGACGATCAGGTCGAGACGTGACGGCACGGCGCTGACGGTGATACCGATGCGGTACCAGACGTCGATCGGGTAGGGGCGGTCCGGTTCGGCGGGAAGCTGGTAGGACCAGGCGCCCATGGTCATCGGTAGCCAGTCGGACGTATCGATACTCCGGGCAGCGTAAGACTCGCGCGCCACCCCCGGTTCTTCCGACCTCGCCAGCCACGAGCCGCTGACGAGCGCGTTGGCGTCCTCAGCGACGAATTCCCACACGCCGTCGAGCACGAGCGCATCCAGCGGCTCGCCAGCCTCGACGGTCAGGCGCTGATCCCGGCCATCGTTCGCGATGACCACGTACCCGTGCCCACCTCGCACGCGGCCGGCGATCTCGCCATCGTCGATGCGATCCACGATCACGTTTGTATCGATGATCCGGCTGTCGGTCTGGCCTCCCGTGGTCAAGAAGACGGACCCCACCGGCGGCAGCTCGAGGGGAAATCGGGTGAACCCGGAGTCAACACGCGATGGCGCGATTGGCCGCTCTTCTCCGAGCGACGTGTCCCAGCGGACGGGGCGAACATCGCCGCGCAGGCCGACCTGGGCGGTCTGCGTCTGGTTAGTGGAATTGACGAGGAACCAGAGGTCGCGCCCGTCCTTGACGCGGTGCAGGCAGAACAGATCCGGGTTGTCGATGACGATGTCCGGGTCGATCAATCCTGAAACCGCGGCGTCAATGGCCCGGCTGACCTCCTCCCGCTCGGCGGCGACCTCGGCGGTGATCTCCTGGCGCTCTCCTTCCGCTGGGGCATACCAGTAGCGACTCTCTCCACCCACTTCCTCAACGACGAAGAAGGCGCTCTCGGGACGTCCCTGCTGGTCGAGCGCCTCCTGCAATCGCCGCGGCAGGGCCCGGTTCAGCGCGTAGGAGCGGAGGAATCCGGCTCGCCCACCGCCCTCGTGCTCGGTGAAGACCGTTTCGATGCCAGCGACCGCTCGATAGTCGCGCTGAGTCGCCGCCGGGTCTACGCCAAAGAGCGCGGCGATCCGCTCCGACACATCAACGACTCCGTTTTCGCCGAAGGCGCGATCGGGGAGAAAGACCGTCCCCAGCACCCGGCCGCCCCCGGCCACGAATCGCTCCAGCCGCTCCACCGTCTCCAGTTTCAGATGGGTCATCGGCGGCAGGATCAGCAGCTCGTGGCGTTCGTCTCGGATCTGGATAGCACCGTCCGCGATCTCCGCCCCGGCGAGCACCTCCTCATCCAGGTAGTCGAAATCGTGATGGAGACGCAGCAGGAGATCAGTGAGTACGTTGAAGTCGAATTCGGTGCGGTCGCTGAGCGGGTTGCGCTTCTGCGGCGTGTAGTGGGCGAAGATCGTGCTCGCCGGCCAGAGAATCGCCACCCTGGCGACGTGGCGTCCGCCGCTGAGGAGATGACTGAGTCGCGCTACGTACCGAGAGAACTCGTCATAAACATGCCACCACGGGTACTGGTAGAACATCGACGGCGGCCAGTCGCGCTTGCGCGGGCCTTCCAGGGTGTAGTGGAAGCCGTGGGGGTTGAGGAGATTGACGCCCAGGACGTATTCCCAGTCGGTGATCCACTTCATCCGCTGCATCGTCGTGTCCATGAAGATGCCGCCGAACGACTCGCAGAGGAGGCGCTCACTACCCAGCTGGTGGGCAGCCGACGAAGCGAGCTTCATCGCGACGTGCTCGGCCGGCCGGTCGCGGCTGCCGATGATCGGGTAGAGGTGGTCGACGCCGGTCACATCCAGGTACGGGTAGTGGCGGAAGGGATTCCCTTCGACCCGCACCATGTTGCGCAGCCACTCTTCATAGAGAAGGTGACCGGTGAAGAGGACATCGTGCTCGCGGCACCAATCGTGGATCTGCCGGTAGTAGGCGTCTGCGTAGAAGGCGGTCAGCGTCTCATAGAAGTCGTGGCGGATGCGGGCGCTGTCGGGGCTGACGTCGAAGAAGAGATCCGGTAGGCGCGGTCGCAGATCATAGCCGTTGCGCTCGTGGAACCGCCGGAACATCTCTTTCGTCCAGGGAACGATTGGGTTGTCACCTCCTGTGACGTAGTAGTGCATCGCCGGCTCGTCGGTGTAGAAGCCGGGAACTGGACCCGGCATCTTGTCACCGACCGTCTCGGCATACGGCTCGTAGCCGAGGCGCAGGAACTCCGCGGTCGCCTCCGGGTCGAGAGCATCGATGTAGTAGTCGGCGCGCTTCTCGACCAGATACATGATCCGCCAGTTGCCGGGCGGCACCTCCCAGGGGATGACGTTCTCGAAAGAGAGGTAGGGGGTGAGATCGATAACTCGCCCGTCCTCCCCCAGACCGAAGGCGGCGACGGGAGTTGAGCGCTCGAAGTCGATGTAACGGCTGTCGCCTCCGGTGAGATAGGCGAACCAGGGACCGCGCACGGGGAAGCTGAGGCACTCCAGGTAGCGTTGCGTCAGGTCCGGCCGCTCCTCGACGACGCGCCAGTTGGCGGTCCCGCTGGGCCAGTTCATCTCGTCGTAGATCCAGGTGGTCAGTCCCAGCCGCTCGCCCTCTTCGACCGCGAGGCGAACCCGGTCCCGGAACTCCGGACCGAGATACTGAAGCTCGAGCCCGAAGCGGCCGTGGAGGATGATCCCCGGCATCCCCTTCTCGCGCAGCTCGCGGAGCTGCCAGCGCATCTCCTCCGGGTCGAGCTCGCCATTGAGAAACCAGAAGGGCAGGATGCCGTATTCGCGCGGCGGGTGGCGCAGGGTCTCGACCGTCGGCGGAACATGCTGCCAGGGAGTTTGGGGCATCAGTCTCTCCAGGGTGATGGGTGATAGGCTGAGACGAGGGTGTTGGGGCCACAGGTTGACAGGGTGTCTGGGTGGCGAGAAGTCGTTCACCCCGCCACCCCATCACCTATCACCCATCACCCACCGTCGCTACTTGAGCCCGCTCATGGCAATGCCGCGCACAAAGTGACGTTGGAACAGGAGGAAGACAATCAGCACCGGTAGGGTGGCGACCACCGAGCCGGCCATGAGCAGATCCCAGACTGTCCGGTTGCGGACGACGAAGAGCGCCAGACCGAGCGGCAACGTCCGCAACTCCTCGCTGCTGACGATGATCAACGGCCAGTAGAAGTTGTCCCATTGATAGGTGAACGTGAAGATGCCTAGCGCGGCTAGCGCCGGGCGGCAGAGCGGCATCACGATCTGCGCCCAGATGCGCAACTCGGAAGCGCCGTCGATGCGGGCGGCATCGAGCAGATCGTTCGGGATCGTCCGCATGTATTGCCGCAGCAGGAAGATGGCAAAGGCGCTGGCACCCTGGGGGATGATCAATCCCCAGTACGAATCGAGCCAGCCATGACCGCCCTGACCGAGGACGTTGTTGCCACCGAAGAACGGAATGTGCTTGAGGATGACATAGGTCGGGATCAGCGTGACCTGGCCGGGGATCATCATCGTCCCCAGCGTCAGCAGGAAGAGTGCGTCACGGCCAGGGAACTGGCGCTTGGCGAAAGCGTAGGCCGCCAGGGATGAGAACAGGAGTTGGAGGAAGGTAACGGCGATGGCAACGTAGGCGCTATTGAAGAAGAAGCGGCCGATCTGCTGCGCCTCGAAGAACCTGATGTAATTGTCGAGATCTGGGTTGCGTGGGATCCACTGTGGAGGCCAGCGAAAAATGTCGCCGACGTCCTGCAAAGAGGCGGTCAACATCCAGATGAAGGGAGCGACGAAGATCACACCGCCGGCGATGAGCAGGATGTAGACGATCGCCTTTCCGCCCATCTCGCGCCAATTGGGACCACGTACACGCTCCCGCGGTGCCACCATCTGGCGATCGCGTGCCATCACCGCCATGGAAAACTCCTTGTCATTGGGTGATGGGTGGGAGGTGATAGGGTGATAGGGGAAACGGAGCGCGGCGTCGTGCTCCCTGTCACCCTATCACCCCTATCACCACGAGCGCAGCGAGTAACCACCCCCGTCAATACTCCACCTCACCGCGCATGACGCGTAGTTGCACCAACGTAAAGGCGAACATCATCGCGAACATACCGAAGGCCATCGCCGAGGCATAGCCCATGTCGAAGTTCTTGAAGGCTGTCTGATAGATGTGATAGACGATCGTCGTCGTCCGCCGCAGCGGGCCGCCGTTGGTCATGATGAAGATCTCGGTGAAGACCTGGAACGCGCCGAGCACGGAGACGATCGCCAGGAAGAGGGTGGTGGAGGAGAGGAGCGGGATGGTGATGTCCTTCAGGCGATGCAGCCCGCCCGCCCCATCGATCTTGGCGGCGTCGTAGTAATCCTCCGGGATCGATTGCAACCCGGCCAAGTAGACGACCATGGAAAAGCCGACGCTTTTCCAGACGCTGGTGAGGATCACGGCCGGCATGGCCAGGTTGGGGTCGGAGAGCCACAGCAGCGGTTCGTCGATGATGCCGAACTGCAGCAGGTAGTAGTTGAGCAACCCGAACTCACCGTTGTAGATCCACTTCCAGATGATCGCCGCGATCACCAGGGGTGTCACCACCGGCAAGTAGAAGAGGGTGCGGAAGAAGCCGCGGGCCCGGATCTGGTTGTTCAACAGCAACGCAATGAGCAGCCCGATCCCCATCGTCAGCGGTACCGAGACGGCCGTGTAGTAGAGGGTGTTACCGATCGCCCCCCTGAACCGCTCGTCCCCAAGCAGCCGGGCGTAGTTGTCCATACCGACGTACGGTTTGGCCGGCTCCAGGATGTTCCACTGGTGGAAGCTGAGGTAGAAGGCGTACACCACGGCGAGGACCGTGAAGATCCCGAAGAGGATCATCGTCGGCGCTAGGAAAAGGTAGGCCGACCACTGCTTGCGCATCTGGCGCAAAACGCTCCGCCGG
>JAHWJF010000270.1 GCA_019348515.1 Chloroflexota bacterium
CGACGCGCCGGTGACGTTTCTCGTCGGGGAGAACGGCTCCGGCAAGTCGGCCATCCCGGAGGGGATGGCCTGCGCTGCGGGAGCGATCGCCATCGCCGGTGATGATCCCCGGCGCGACCCAACATTGGCGCCAGCTCGTGCGCTGGGCGACCGCATGCGGCTGACCTGGCGGGCCCGGACCCAACGCGGGTTCTTCCTGCGGGCGGAGGATTTCTTTGGATTCGCGAAGTACATCTCCGCCTTGCGCGCCGGTTTGGAACGCGACCTGTCCGAGTTGAACGCCGAGCCGGGGCCTGATACCTATGGTCGCCGCCTGGCGCGTGGCGTGTTCACCAAAGAGCTGGGCCACCTCCATCAGACCGACAGCACCGTTAATGCTTCGTCACACGCCGAGAGCTTTCTCGAGTTGTTCCAGCGGCGGTTCACCCCGCGAGGGCTCTACCTGCTCGACGAGCCGGAAGCGCCGCTCTCCCCGGTGCGCCAGCTGGCCCTACTCGCCCTGCTGCAGGAGATGGCCGGCGCGGGAGAGAGTCAATTCGTCATCGCGACGCACTCACCGATCCTCATGGCATTCCCTGACGCGACGATCTACAGCCTCGACGGCGGCACGCCCCGCCGCGTCACCTGGGACGACCTCGAGCATGTGGCGCTCACCCGCGACTTCCTCAACGACCCGGACGCCTTTCTGCGTCGTCTCAGGGAGTGATGTCGCGCCGCGATCATCCGCTCCGCGTGGACTCCCAGCCAGGGGATGCGCAGAGGCCAACACCGCCTCGATCTGGCAGCGCCTCGAGCAGGTCGGAGACCGATTGCGTCAGGACGGGATGCGTCGCCTCAGAGGCGATCTCGGCGAGCGGGACCAGGACGAATGGGCGCTCGTGCAAGCGGGGATGCGGCAGCGTCAACTCATCGGTGGCGAGGACCGCGTCATCGACCAGGAGCAGGTCGAGATCGAGCGTGCGCGGCGCATTGGGGAACGTTCGCGTCCGGCCCAGATCGCGCTCGATACCGAGCAGCGCGGCGAAGAGCACGCTGGGAGCGACCATGGTCTCCAGCGCGACGACCGCGTTGAAGAAAGAGGGCTGCTCCAGGTACCCGACGGGATCCGTCTCGTAGAGACTGGAGATCGCGGTGATCCGGCCCAGTGCCGTGAGCCGCTGCACTGCCTGGCGGAGCGTTTCCGCGCGGTCGCCGAGATTGGCTCCCAACGCGATGTAGGCCGTTGCCATCCCGTTTACGGCGGGGGGCCGCCGGGCCAGCTTCGAGGGGATGGCGGAGGCCCGCGCACGATCGCATCCGTCATCCGCGCGACGCGCACCATCGCCCGCACATCGTGGACGCGAACGATATCGGCACCGCCCGCGATGGCCATGCTAACCGTGGCCGCCGTCCCCTCCAGCCGGTCATCCTCGGGGAGACCGAGCACGCGGCCGATGGTGCTCTTGCGAGACGTGCCCGCCAGAATCGGCCGGCCCAGAGCTCGCAGCTCGCCGAGCCGCCGCAGCAACTCGAGATTTTGCCGCCAATCCTTGCCAAAGCCGAACCCGGGATCGACGATCAATCTGTCCCACCTGACCCCCGCCGCTACAGCACAGTCGAGCCGTCTCGAGAGCTCGCGCAGGATGCTGGTGATCAAGTCGAGGTCGTGATCCACCGTTATGTCATGCATAATGACCGCCGGCGCCCCCGCCGTCGCGACAACCGCCGCCATCTCGGGATCGGCGGTGAAACCGCGGACATCGTTGATGAGATCAGCCCCGGCCTCCAGCGCCGCCGCGGCCACGGCCGCCTTGCTGGTGTCGACGGAGATTAGCACGTCGGTCCGCGCCCTGATCGCGGCCAGCGTGGGGAGCAAGCGGGCCAGCTCGTCTTCCGCGGCAATCGGGACATGTCCGGGACGGGTCGACTCAGCGCCAAGATCGAGGATGTCGGCACCCTCCTCGACCCCCCGCAGCGCCGCCGCGAGCGCGGCCTCCTCGCTCCCGGCGAGGCCATCGCCGGAGAAGGAGTCAGGGGTGAGATTGAGAATGGCCATGACGTACGTCTTGGCACCCCACCGCAGCTCACGCCCGTTCCAGAGCGTCGGCGGCAGAGACGCACGTGTCTCTAGAGCATGAGCACGCGAGTGACTCTCGGCATCGTTCACCGTGACCCGTCGCGGACGATGCTCATGAACTCCGCCCGCGTCTCTGGACGACTACGGAACCCGCCGCGCATCGCTGAGGTCACCATCGTTGCGCCCGGCTTCTCGATGCCGCGGATCGTCATGCAGGTATGGACCGACTCGATCACCACGCCGCAGCCGTCCGGCTGCAGCGATTCCATCAGCGCGTCGGCGATTTCGCTGGTCAGGCGCTCCTGGACCTGCGGCCGGCGGGCATAGCCCTCCACCAGCCGCGCCAGCTTGCTCAGCCCGACGATGCGACCACGTGGGATATAACCGACATGGGCGATGCCCGTGAACGGCAGCAGGTGGTGCTCGCAGAGCGAGGCGAAGGGGATATCGCGCAGCACGACCATCTCCTTGTGTCCCTCGTCGAAGGTGGCCTGGAGATGGTGCTGTGGGTCCTCACGCAACCCGGCGAAGAGCTCTTCGTAGGCCTCGGCGATGCGGTGCGGGGTGCGTTGCAGCCCCTCGCGGTCGGGATCTTCGCCGATGGCCAGCAGGATCTCGCGCACCGCTGCCTCGATCCTCGGCTTGTCGATGTCTCCTCTTTGGCTCACGCGCGCTCACCCCCGTCTGTTCGCGAGCGCGTGATGCGTACTCCGGCGGCATCGAGCATCGATCCCTTCATCGGGACCTCCGGCTTGCGGACGGTCACATGGACTCGCTGGACTGGTAGGAAACTTGCCAGGATTTCCCCGGCAATCGACTCCGCCACCGCCTCGATCAGATTGCGCGGCTCACCCTCCACGATTCGGCGCACCAGCTTGTAGACGGCGCTGTAGGAGACTGTGTCCTCGAGATCGTCACTCTGCCCGGCCCGGCGCAGATCGACCGCCAGCACGACGTCGACCGTGAAACGCTGCCCGAGCGCCCGCTCCTCCGGGTTGACCCCGTGATAGGCGTAGAAACGCATCCCCTCGAGGAGGATCTCATCGGTAGCTAACGTGTTGTACGCTGAGGGAGTTACTGGCATGGTGCCGCGAGTATACGATCGCGACGAAAATGCACAGGTTGAGCGTTATGTCTCCCCTCTGTGGTCACCTAGGTGCATGCGGTGTACGCTCGCCTCCGCCGCGCGGAGGAATGCGAGGCGCGAATCACATCGCATCTTGCAGTGGAGAACAGCTGGGAATGGCGCGAACTCTGGTGACCGGAGCCGCGGGCTTCATTGGATTCCATTTGGCGGAGCGATTGCTGGAGCGCGGGGAGGAGGTCATCGGACTCGACAACCTCAACGACTATTACGATGTCCGGTTGAAGGAAGCCCGGCTGGAGTGCCTCCTGGGACGACCTGGGTTTCAGTTCGTCAAGGGAGATTTGGCCGACCAGCAGGCAGTCGCCGATCTGTTCGAATGCGAGCGCCCGCCGCGTGTGGTCAATCTCGCCGCCCAGGCAGGAGTGCGGTACTCGCTGACCAACCCCCATGCCTACACGAACTCCAACATCGTCGGTTTCTTGAATGTGCTCGAAGGAAGCCGGCACGGAGCGGTAGAGCATCTCGTCTTCGCCTCGAGCAGCTCGGTCTACGGCGCAAACACCCGGCTGCCGTTTTCGGTCGAGGACAACGTCGATCATCCTTTGTCGCTGTACGCCGCCAGCAAGAAAGCCAACGAGCTGATGGCGCACAGTTACGCCCACCTCTACGACATTCCCTGCACCGGGCTGCGCTTCTTCAACGTCTACGGTCCCTGGGGCCGTCCCGACGCGGCGCTCTCCAGGTTCACCGCCGCGATGCTGGAGGATCGTCCCATCGACGTCTACAACTTTGGGCACCACCGGCGTGACTTCACCTATATCGACGACATCGTCGAGGGGATCGTGCGCGTCCTGGATCACCCCGCCCGGGCGAATCCCACATGGCGTGGCGACGCGCCTGACCCCGCCAGTAGCCGGGCGCCGTACCGGCTCTACAACATTGGAAATCATCAGCCGGTGGAGTTGCTCTATCTGATCGAGCTGTTGGAGAAAGTCCTCGGGCGAGAAGCGCGGAAGAACTTTTTGCCGATGCAGCCCGGTGATGTCGCTGACACGGTCGCCGATGTTTCGGCGCTGGAACGGGACATGGACTTTGTGCCGGCGACTCCGATCGAAGAAGGCGTCGCGCGGTTCGTCGCCTGGTATCGTGAGTACTATGGCGTCTGATGCGCACAGGACCTTGAATCCCGTTTCTGCAACACTCGAGTCTGCCTCCTGGGCCAGACTCCCTGATGAAGCGGCACCATTGTTGGTGACATGTACACAATCAAGGTTGCACGCACTTTGACGGTGTGGAACAGGGTAGATAGAATTCCTTGGCTCACGGATGGGGAGGGTGCATTCCGCCTTGGCGGCGGACGCGGCTGAGCAACCGCCAGGATTCCCGCTGATCTTGTCCATCGTGTCATCGCCGCGGCACGGCAGAAGGGCCGTACGCTGGTCGCCGCATTGGCCGGCGAGATGAGCTGAACGAGGAATGACGGCGCGGAAGGGGAAGGCAGACCGGTGAAGACATTGGAGCGGAGGGCCACGGAAACCGTAGCGGATGTCGGTCTACGAGAGCGACTCGCGCGACGCGAGGCCGTGGTGGGATTGATCGGGCTCGGCTACGCCGGACTGCCGCTGGCGGTTGCGTTTGCCGAGGCTGGTTTCCCCGTCATCGGTGTCGATCTCCGCCGTGATCGCGTCGACTCCCTGAACGCCGGGCACTCCTACGTCGAAGATGTTCCCGCGCATCGATTGGCCCCACTGATCGTCTCCGGGAGCCTGCGGTCCAGTGCCGAGTATGCCGCGCTTGCGGATGCCGACGTGATTACGATCTGCGTGCCGACTCCACTGTCGCAGACCAAGACGCCGGACACCAGCGCTATCGCTGGAGCAATCGGCTCACTGGGGCCGTGGCTGCGGCCGGGTCAGCTCATCATGCTGGAGAGCACGTCCTATCCCGGAACGACCGAGGAGATCGTGCGCCCGGTCATCGAGGCCCATGGGTTCACGATCGGCAAGGACATCTTTCTCGCCTTTGCCCCGGAGCGCGTCAACCCCGGCGACACCCACTTCGGCACCCGCAATACGACGAAGCTCATCGGTGGGACGACGCCGGCCTGTCGCGATCTCGCTATTGCCCTCTACGCGACGATCGTGGACGACGTCGTGCCGGTCTCCTCCCCGGTGGTGGCCGAGATGGCGAAACTGCTGGAGAACACCTTCCGCCAGATCAACGTCGCCTTCGCCAACGAGATGGCGCTCATCTGTGAGCAATTGGGCGTCGACGTCTGGGAGGTGATCGACGCGGCGGCGACCAAGCCGTTCGGCTTTATGCCGTTCTACCCCGGTCCTGGGTTGGGCGGGCCCTGTATCCCGGTTGTTCCGCACTACTTGGCGTGGAAGCTGAAGACCCTCGGGTACGAGGCCCGCTTCATCGCGCTGGCCGAAGAGATCAACGCGGCGATGCCGGCCCACGTCGTCAACCTCG
>JAHWJF010000271.1 GCA_019348515.1 Chloroflexota bacterium
AATCCGGTCCACAGTACGACCAGCGGTCGAGAGAGCATGGGAAACGACGAGACGGTGCCTTCCTGAGACACCTCCGGGGTGCGCCCCAGCACGTCTTCCCGCTGCGCGCGAGCGACAGTGACTTCAGCCACCCCAGCTCCAGGTCACGGCCGGTTCTTCCACGGTCGTTGTAAACGGCAAGACGTAACCACCCATGATGATGATATTGAGCAAGACGAGCGCGCTCAACACGACTCCTTGCCCGACCGGCCGCGCCTGCGTGGGAATGAGAGTCCGCAGTCCCAGCATAGCGAGTAGCGCCGCGGCATTGACAGCGGGAAAGTAATACCGTGCTTGGGACAGCGCGAACGAGGTTCCAAATTGAACGACCGCGAGGTAGGCAACCGCGCATGTACTGAGCAGAACGATGAGCGCCTTCACCTGCCACAAGTCCGGTCGAGCGACAGGGTCACCACGTCCGACGCGGGCATTGCGCCAGGCGATGAACCCATAGGCGATCAGCCCCGCGGCCGCCGCGATTGTGGGAATGGCGATCGCCCACAGGAGTCCCGGTCGGAGATGAATGAGTCGCCATCCAAATTCGCCCCACGTCTCCCGAAAACGGTCCAGAACAAAATCCAGATCCGTCAGCAGTTCGAGAAAGGACCCCATCGGGCCGTTCCAGTATTGGAGCGTGTTGACTCGTCCCAGGCCGCTGAAGTCGCCATATGTCCGATAGAGGAAGAGATACCACGGCGCAGCCAGGAGAGCCGCGGGGACGCCAATAACCGCGCCGCGAATCAGCAGTCCACGCCATTCCCGCCAACCAAGGGCGAGTAGTACGGCGACGCCGATGATTGGGGCGATCGTGACCGCCGTCCCCTTGGCCAAGAGGTCGAGACCAAGCAATAGGCCAAGCGCGGCGCAGAGGCGCAAGGGAAAGCGATCCCGTATGCCGACGACAACGCCCCATAGGATGACAGAGGTCAAGGCGATCGCGACCACGTCGTTGTTGACCATCGCCGCCTCGTAGGAGACCTGCGGTTGGAACGCGACGAGCGAGGGCACGGTCACCGTCAGGAACGCATCGCCCGGGAAGAGCGCCCGCGTCGTGCGATAGGCGGCGTAGACGGTCAAAATGCCGAAGGGGATGGCTGCCAGACGCAACAGGTAGTGTTGCGTAACCGCGGACGAAGGCGACGAAATCATATACAACGGGGCCATTGCCGCGTAGTACAGAGGTGGATGGTTGGCGACGTACTGATACCCGGAGGGAAAGTAGCCCATGCCGGGCACTGTCACGATCCGCGGCGGATTGGCACTCCAGCGCACGCTGTCCGGCTCGCAGTACCAATCGAGCGTGAAGCGACAATACGGATAAAGCTCGTCCGGTATGCCATCCGTTGGCGGTGGTTCTCCGCCATCCAATCCCGCCCGCCACTCCCTCAGATCAGGTAGTTCCGGGAGCCGCCCCTCCGTGACCAAGGTCCGTACGTAGCTGAAATGTGCGAGCTCGTCGTGCCCACTGAACGGATAGTACGCGGCAACCGAGAATATCTGCTTGGCAGCGTAGAGCACTAGGAGGACGATTATGAACCGCGTGGCGTCCGGCCATCGGCCCCCTGTTGTCCGCCGGGAAGACAGCCAGCGATTCCAACCGGCAGTCAAACTGAAGCGCGGCCAGTGACCTCCCCGGTCACCCACTTCGCTCGTCCGTCTCCGGGCGCTCTGGATCAGGTTCGGCCTGCCGCGACCGGTTCCGCGACGCGCTTGATCTCGTGGTATTCGTCGTCGGCATTGACCTGGTCAAGGTCGTGACTCTCACCCAGGATGTTCTTGGCGGCCAATAGCCCGGTCTCAATCGAGTGGTCCGTATTGTTATAGCGGAACGTGCCATAGCGGCCAATGATCTGCAGGTTGTCCAGCTCGCCGATGAACTCCCGAATCCTGGCGAGCGGCTTCTCATAGCCGATAACGTAGGCGGGATATGCGCGTGGAGCGCGAATGGTGAAACCGCCGACCACCTCATCCGGAGTAATGAATCCCAAGTCATCCACGAGGTGACGAACTGTCTGGGCGACAAGTTCTTCTTCACTCATCGACCAGATGTGGTCCCCAAAGGAGCAGAAATACTCGACGACCAGCGACGTCAGATCGTCACTGGGAACCATCACTGGGCTCCAGTTTTTCGGCTCGTGGAATCGCCCAAAGAGAATGTTGCGATCGTGGACGTAGAGCCAGGTATCCGGCGTGACCTGGCGCTTCTTAAGCATGAGGTTGACGGTGATGATGTTCCTGAAAGTCAGCGCATCAGCGGCCGCGAGAATTTCAGCCGAAGGCGCCGGATCCATGATCTTCGCCAGGAGAGTCAGCGGGATCGAGGAGATATAGTTGTCGGCCTCGACACGCTTCGAGCCATCCTCGGTCGAAACGGTGACTCCGACGACCCGATTGCCCTCGCGGTGGACTTTTTCAACCCCGGTGTTCAACCGGATGTCGTTCCCCGCTCCTATGATGGCGTCGGCCATGCGATCGGAGAAGCGCCCAAACCCGCCCCGCGGATACATGAACTCGTCGATCAGGCTGACGACCTTCCCCTTCGTGGGAACAACGGCATCCTTCACTGCTGTGACGAGCGACATCCCTTTGGACCGTTGCGAAACCCAGTCGCCGCTCATCTGGTCACACGGGAGACCCCAGACCTTTTCCGAGTAGCGCTGAAAAAAGAGACGGTAGAGGGTCGGGCCAAACTGATCGATGTAGGCGTCCTCCATCGATTCAACGGCACGCGGGCTGATGCGCTGCTGCACTCTGGTGCGGCCATAGTCTGCCATGGCCTTGGCAGCAACAACCGGTCCGATCGCCTTCAATGCATTCGAGATCTTGAGCGGGTAATCGACGTACTTCCCATCGAAATAGATCCGGCTGATCCGGTTAACCCAGAGCAGTTCATCAGCAACGACTTCGCGAAAGAGCGCGTTGAGCTCATCATTCTTGGTGAACCAGCGATGACCGCCAATGTCAAACCGAAACTCACCATAGTCGGTCTGACGCCGAATTGTCCGCGCCAACCCTCCCACGAAGGGGGCCTTTTCCAGCACCGTCGTGGGAACACCCGCTTTGGAGAGCACGTAGGCCGAGCACAACCCGCCGGGGCCGGCCCCCATTACGACAGTGGAGCTCGCATGTTGCGGCGACGTCCCGTTGGATGCAGCGCCGTCAAGACCGGACCGGCGGCCGTTGTGTGGTGCTTCCATAGTTTCGCTAGTCCCTCAATCTCACTTCAGGCAAGCTGGCCAAATAGCTCTGGCGTGGCGACAGCGTGGACACGCCAACCACGGTCAGCGACCTCTCCTCCGAGAGCGTACACGAAGCGTTACGCCGTACAGCGCACGCACTATGCACAATCCTGGCCAACCCCCGGTCGTGTCAGTTGATCACCTTCGCCAGGTAAGCGCGTGGTTCAGGCTGAAATTCCAAACCGCGGCGATGCCGGCTCCGACCAGGTTGGCAATCAGGTAGTTGACCCCAATTCGATCCAGAGACAGAAGCGTGACCCAGTTGATGAGCAAGCCGCCAGAATTGATTGAACCATAGAGCAACGCGCGATGAAGAATGCGGCCTCTACCCCGGTCGTGCCATGTCCACCGCTCGTTCAACGCAAAAGTTACGATCATTGACAAGAGAATCGCGATTGGCGAGGCAACGGCGATCGTCGCGCCGGCTCGGGCAACCAATGCAAAGAGCACGCCCTGGTTGACCGCGAGCCCAATCGCGCCCACGAGAAGGAACTTTTGGAACCGACGGGTAATCGCCGCGGACCGGACGACAGGGCGGGACAAGCCTTCCGAATTGAGCATCAGTGCGGGTTCCCTTGCCAGCGATTCTCGGGCCGTTCCAGACATCGTCCGGGGAACCCGAACGGTCCAACAATACCATGGTAACTCGCGCACCCCTCAGCGCACCGAGGCCGACTATTGGATGAGCAACCCGTCTCTCAGCGCCTCAAATGCCGCCTTCAGTTGCGCATCCACAGAAGCCTCCAACTCGCTCACGCTCAGCTCCGGGTCGTCCTCCGGGCGAGAGGGAAACGCGTCCCTCGCGAGCGAGACGAACTGGTCAGGCTCAACCCCTTCTTGCCAGACGTGCTCGCCTTCGGGGGTCAGCCAGAAAGCCGTGGCAAGCACGACGCTGGAGCCGTCAGCCTGAGGAAATGTGGTCAGCACTGTTCCGGTGCCAAACGTCGTCTCCCCCACCAACCGGGCACGTCCGTTGTCGCGCAGCGCGGCGGCTAGCACCTCCGCGCCGGACGCCGAGTCATCGTCGATTAGCACAACGAGTGCCAGGTCGAGCCATCGACCAGTCTTGCCGACGGTCTGGATCGGGCGCGCCTCTTGATCCCGCTCTTGCTCCAGAAAGATTGTGGAGCCTTCGTCAAGGAACTCTGAAGCGACTCCGATGACCTCCGGGACAAGCCCGCCGGGATTTCCGCGCAGGTCAAGGATGAGCTGTCGCGCTCCTTCGTCTCGGATGGTCTGCAACGCGCTTCGCACCTTCTGATTGACACCGGCTTCGAAACCGGTAACGCGCAGTTGGACGGTCTTGTCCGGCAACCAGCGCCACGTGACCAGTTCCCGTTCGATCGTTCTCCGCACCAGGTCGATCTGGATCGGGGTCGATTCGCTCGGCCGCTCAATCGTCAGCGACAGTGCATCGCCCTCTTTGCCGAGAATAAGGTCGCGCAGACCCTGTGTGTCCATCCGGCGGGTCGAAACATGGTCGACCTCGGCAATCACATCCCCTGGTAGAAGTCCCGCCGCCTGGGCCGGTGACCCGGTCATAATCGAGGCCACGACGGGAACACCGCACCGGGAATCGACCTCTACGCCAATGCCAACGTATTCGGCTTCGCTCGCCCGCTCCATCTCGGCCGCCGCGTCCGGGTCGAGAAAACCGCTATGCCCCTCGTCGCCAATGGCATCGACCATGCCCTTGGCGGCGCCATAGATCAGGGCGGCATCGTCGATCTGATCGGGCTCCGGCCACTGTTCATGAATGAGTTCCCAGGTCTCCTCCAGCGTCGCAAACTCCGCCCGCCCCGTCAGGGACGACTCGGCGACCACTTCTCCGGCGCCCCCGGAAATGCCTCCCCCGGCGGCCAGACCCAGCGTGAACGCACCGGTCACCACTGCGACGGCGACACCGGATCGGCCCTTACGACCCAAGGTGGCGAAGAACGATTGCGTCATCGGCAGACCTTCCTGTATCTCTTGCTTTCCGCGCTCATGGTCAAGACGTGCCAGCTGGGTCATGTTGGTGTGGCCCTCTTCTCGGCAGTGCGAGATTCGATGGTAACGGTCGCCCTCGAAGGCCGACCATGACAACCAGGAATACCCAAAGATTCACGGTTTACCCGGGTATTGCAAAGCCGGCGCGTGCAGATCGTAACCAATCACATGCCACCTCAGGTGTAAGACCGGGTGGCCCGACCTCGTTGCGGTCCCAGTGATGGTACGAAATTGTGTGCGGTTCGGTTCCTAACCCGCCGCGATCGTCCCTACGCAGGCCCCAGCTGGTGGACCGAGGATGATTCCACCCTAGCCCAATATGCTATACTCGGCTGTCGCG
>JAHWJF010000272.1 GCA_019348515.1 Chloroflexota bacterium
GAGCAGGCTCTCGAATTTGCAGCGACGGTGCCGCTTCCTCTTGTCGTGCGCCCGGCATACACCCTGGGAGGCACTGGTGGGGGGGTAGCGACGACCCGGGCCGAACTTGAAAGCATCGTCGCGGGTGGCTTGAACGCGAGTCCCATTTGCCAGGTGCTGGTCGAGCGGTCGCTGGTGGGCTGGAAGGAAATCGAATACGAGGTCATGCGTGACGCAGAGGGCACCTGCATCACCATCTGCAATATGGAGAACTTCGATCCCATGGGTGTCCACACCGGGGACAGTATCGTTGTCGCCCCGTCTCAGACCCTCACAGACCAGGAGTACCAAATGCTCCGGTCGTCCGCGCTTAGAATCATTGATGCCCTGGGGATAGAAGGCGGATGCAACGTCCAATTTGCGCTCGACCCATGTTCGATGGATTACGCCGTTATCGAGGTCAATCCACGTGTTAGCAGGTCCTCAGCCCTCGCGTCCAAAGCCACGGGATATCCGATCGCGAGAATGGCTGCCAAGATCGCGATTGGTCGGCGGCTTCACGAGTTAGTGAACCCCGTAACGCGACGGACGACGGCGGCTTTCGAACCGGCTCTTGACTATGTTGTGGTGAAGATTCCACGTTGGCCATTCGACAAGTTCAGCCGGGCCGATCGCACTATCGGAACTCAAATGAAGGCGACTGGCGAAGTGATGGCAATTGACCGATCACTCGAAGGCGCACTGCAGAAGGCGGTTCGGTCACTTGAATCCGGCGCTCCTGATCTCCTATGGGAGGATCCCAGCTGGACTGAAGAGAGCATTCTCGATCTGGTGAAGAGACCGAACGATGTTCGACTCTGGGCCATTGCTGCGGCTCTGCGCCGCAGCGTATCGGTCGACGAGTTGCATGAGCTGAGTCGCATCGATCGATGGTTCTTGCACAAGATTCACGGCATCATCGAGACGGAACGCCGCATCAAAGATGGGGAACTGGATCTCGAGCTTATATGGCACGCGAAGCGGTCCGGATTCAGCGACCGGACAATTGCCCAGCTCTCAGGACGCTCGGAGGCTGACCTGCGAGGCATGCGTGAATCGGCGGGAATGTTCCCGGTCTACAAAATGGTCGACACCTGTGCCGGCGAATTCGCCGCCGTAACGCCATATTTCTACTCGACGTATGAACAAGAGGACGAGGCTGTACAACTTGATCATGCAAAGGCGGTAGTCGTTGGCTCCGGCCCGATTCGGATCGGTCAAGGCATCGAGTTCGATTACTCTGCCGTCCAAGCAGCGCAGGCGCTCCGTGACGGCGGTATCGCGTCGATCATGATCAACTCAAACCCGGAAACGGTTTCAACCGATTTCGATGCGTCCGATCGACTGTATTTTGAGCCTTTAGACAGCGAAAGCGTTGCAGAAGTCCTCCGCCACGAGTCTGAAACCGACGAAATCTCAAGAGACGTCCCAGTGATCGTTCAGTTCGGAGGCCAGACCGCGATCAATCTGGCACAGCCTCTTTCGAGCCGCGGTGTACGCATTCTCGGCAGCCAACTTGAATCGATTGACCTGGCCGAAGACCGGCACCGTTTCGAGGGGTTCCTGCGCGGACTGGGCATTCCACAACCGCCAGGGGCCGCGGTGACAACCCTCTCAGACGCGAGAGCGGTTGCCGGTCGAATAGGCTACCCGGTGCTGGTTCGCCCGTCGTACGTCCTCGGCGGCCGTGCGATGGAAGTCGTGTACAGCCCGGATCAACTGGGCCGCTATATCCGGAATGCGGCCCAGCTCACGCCTGAACACCCGGTATTGATCGACAAATACCTGATGGGTCGCGAAGTTGAGGTCGACGCCATCGCCGACGGAGAGCAGGTGCTGATCCCTGGGATCATGGAGCACATTGAACGCGCGGGGGTGCACTCGGGCGACTCATTCGCTGTCTACCCGGCGATCAATCTCTTTCCCGCGGAGGTCGGCGCCATTGTCGACTACACCACGCGCATAGCCCTCGGTTTGGACGCCCGCGGTTTGATCAACATCCAGTTCGTCATTCACGCTGGCCGCATTTACGTATTGGAGGTCAATCCTCGCGCGTCGCGAACGGTTCCTTTCCTCAGCAAGGCGACGGGCGTCCCCATGGTTTCGATCGCAACAGGAATCATGCTCGGACGCTCACTCTGTGACCAAGGGTACGCTGGCGGACTGTGGCCCAGGCAACCGCTCGTCGCCGTCAAAGCGCCAGTCTTTTCGATGGCGAAGCTACGCGGGGTCGACGTGCATCTCGGACCGGAAATGAAGTCCACCGGCGAAGTGATGGGGATCGACCGTACCTTCGAGCCAGCCTTTTACAAGGCCCTAGTCGCGGCAGGACTCGCTCTGCCGCCGCAGGGCTCCGTACTGATCACGCTGGCCGACGAAGACAAGTCCGAAGGGCTCGAGATGATCCGGCAACTCGTGCGCATGGGACATAGACTCTACGCTACAGAGGGTACCGCCGCGCTAATCGAGCGACATGGCATGCCGGTGCAGATGGTAACCAAGCGTATTGGCCGCGGTCACCCCGATATGCTCGACGTCATTCTGGAGCGGACGGTAGATTGCGTCATAAACACGCCCGGTCCAGCGGACAAGGAGATTTTGGACGGCATCGAGATTCGCCGCGCCGCAGTTGAACGAGGCGTTCCATGCATTACGTCGATCGATACCGCGCGCACAATCGTGGCGGCGATGGCGAAGTCAAACGCGATCTACACAGTCCAACCTTTCCCCGAGTACCGTAGTACCGGGACGGGATATTGATGCCGGCCGCACCTGTCAGCATGTTTGGGTCATCTGCGAAGGAACCGGATGTGCCCACCCGCACCGCGGGGGGTGGGATGCCCGGAACCTCGCGGGAGTTCGATAGCGAGGTTCTCTCCGTTGAACGGATTATGGGCGACGCTATTCTGTTGACGGTTAGCGCTCCACCCTCGGTTGTAGCGCACTTGCGGTCCGGGCAATTCTTCAATATCGTGACCCGGTTTTCCGGATCGTTCGATCCTCTCCTGCGGCGGCCCTATTCTGTATATCGTGCCCACGTTGAGACCTCATCGTTAACGTTCCTGGTCCGAGCTTTTGGCCGGGGAAGCGCATGGCTCGCGGAGCGGGTGCCGGGCGACCGGCTCGCAATGCTCGGTCCGCTCGGTAACTCTTTCACGATCCCGGGTCGCGCTCAGCGGCTGTTGATGATTGCCGGGGGCGTCGGCGTTGCGCCCCTCGTCATGCTCTCGGATGATGCCGTGAATCAGAAACGAGACGTGGTGTTTGTGATGGGCGCAGCAGACGAGGCGGGGCTCCTTGTGCCCTCCGAGCTCTCCAGCCACATTGAATACGTCGTCGCCACCGACGACGGGAGCCGAGGACATCACGGTCTAGCAACCGAGGTGATCGGGGACTACGTGCCGTGGGCCGATCAGATATACGCTTGCGGACCAGAGCCGATGTATCGCACGCTTCGCGCCGTGGTGGATCCGCTACGCATCAATCGCCGGCCACGAACCCAGATCTCCGTGGAGCGCGGCATGGCGTGCGGGGTAGGCGCATGCCTGGGCTGCGTCGTCGAAACAACCCGGGGCATGATCGCTTCGTGCGTCAAGGGGCCGGTCTTCGATCTCGATCAGGTGGTCTTGTGAGCGGCCATCCACACCTGTCGGATATCAGTTCTTACTGATGAGCGACAGGGTGGTTCCCGATCTCTCGGTTGATCTTGCTCCGAATAATCCGCGCGAGTTGCGCCTCCGTAACCCCGTCATTGCGGCGTCCGGCTGCTTTGGTTATGGCGAGGAGTACGCGGGAATCATTGACGTCCAACGCCTCGGGGCATTCGTCAGCAAGGGTATCACGCCGGAGCGCCGGGCTGGCAATTCCATGCCTCGTATCGTGGAAACTCCCGCTGGAATGCTGAACGCGATTGGTTTGCAGAATCCCGGGATCCGCGGGTTCGTGAAGAAGTATCCGGCACTGTGGGAGACCTGGACAGTTCCAGGGATCGTCAACATTTCCGCCGAGTCTGTAGCCGATTACGCGAATATGGCTGCGATCCTGGACGAACAACCCGCCATTGCCGGCATTGAGATCAACGTCTCGTGTCCGAATGTGGCTCGCGGTGGATATTGTTTTGGTTGGGATCCCGAGATGTCGGCCGAAGTCACCCAGGCCGTGCGATCCGTCACTACCTTGCCGCTCATCGTCAAACTGAGTCCCGGCGCAAGTGATATCGCGGCGGTTGCGCGTGCAGTTGAAGACGCGGGTGCCGATGCCATCTCGTTGATCAATACCCTGGTCGGCATGGCGATTGATGTGCGACGCCGCAAGCCGCTTCTGGCAAACCAAACTGGAGGCGTTTCGGGACCGGCAATCAAGCCACTGGCCGTGAGAATGGTCTATCAAGTTGCCGCCGCAGTGCGTGTTCCGGTTATTGGTATGGGCGGCATTATGGGCCTCTACGATGCGCTGGAGTTCTTCCTCTCCGGTGCAACCGCGGTGCAAATCGGTACCGGAATCTTTGTCGATCCGGGGTTGCCTATTCGGCTGATCGACGACCTCAGACACTGGTTGGAGCAGGAGGGTTTCTCGTCGATCGACCAGATCGTCGGTATCGCGAATGATGGTTTTCATCTCGGGGCACCGCACGTCCTCACAGCGTGGGAGGCCGCCGGGGTATGAAATTTATCTTGCCCTTGCTGCTGCTTCTGCCATTCGCTTTTATCCTAGAATTCGCCCCCATCGGCGGTCCAACGGCGATCTTCGCGGTCATTGCATTGTCCCTCGTACCGCTCGCGGGCCACCTCGGTCGCGCGACCGAGGTGGCCGCGGTCTAGACTGGCCCGAAAATTGGCGCGCTTCTCAACGCCACCGTCGGCAACGTGGCTGGGTTCATCATTACGATCATCTCGCTCTGAGCGGAGCTGGTTGACCCGGTCAAGGCGTCGATCGGGGACTCGATCATTGGAAGCATTCTTGTGGTTCTCGGCTTGTTGCTGCTTTTGGACGGCCTGAAAAATGAGACGCAGTTCTTCGACCTAATAGGACTGGGAACAAATGCAACGATGTTGGTGCCCGCCGTGATTTCGCTGGGGATTCCGGCTGTGCTTGCACTCGGACCCCTCCAAGTGCGCCCCTCGGAGCAAAACATTTCGTTTCCTCGCGAGGGCTTGGCGGTTGTACTCATCGTCATTTACATGCTTTATGTCCTGTTTTTATTAACGCAAGTGAGTCGGGTAGCCGATTTACGGAGTGAACACGGCCCACCGTCGATGAAGCTGCGAGCGGCATCCGGCCCCATGGCCGTTACGACCATCGGCATCATATTCATGAGCGAACTCTTGGTGGGAGCCGTGGAACCGGTCGCCGAACAGTGGGGACTTTTTGACCTCTTCATCGGAGCCATGCTCGTTCCGCTCGTCGGCTATATCGCCGAGCACATCGTCGCGGTCCAGACCGCCTACTAGAACAAGATGGACCTAAGCCTCGGCATCGCGATTGGATCAGGTCTTCAAATCGCGTTGTTGGTGACGCCCGTGCTCGTCTGGATCAGCGTACTGTTGGGAAAGCCGATAACGTTGGTCGTCAACAGTTGCCAGTTGAC
>JAHWJF010000273.1 GCA_019348515.1 Chloroflexota bacterium
CGATCTAATCTCTCCGGCGGGCAGCAGCAAATGCTGGCGGTGGCTCGGGCCCTGATGTCACGCCCGAAATTGCTCCTCATGGACGAGCCATCGCTTGGGCTCTCGCCAAAGCTCGTCTCAGAGGTCTTTGGCCTCATCGCCGAGCTCCGCGATCTCGGAATGACGATCCTGCTCGTCGAGCAGAACGTGCGCATGACGCTCGACATCGTCGACCGGGCCTACCTCGTGAACACCGGCCGCGTCGAATTCGTCGGCACCCCAGCGGAGATCCGCCAACACGCCGACCTCGAGCAGACCTATCTCGGGGGGAAGCGGGAGGCGGGAGCCGGGAGGAACGACTCTCCTCCCGCCATCGGCCATCCGCCATCCGCTATGAACCGGACGGCGACCGGTGGATAATCTCGTTCAATACATCATCTCATCACTGTCGCTGGGCGGTCTCTACGCGCTGATGACGCTCGGCCTCGTCGTCGTCTACGGCATCTTGCGCCTGATCAACTTCGCCTATGGCGAGTTGGTCATGGTGGCCGGCTACGGCCTGCTCCTCTTCGGACAGACCGCCATGCCATGGCCACTTGTCGCGCTGCTCAGCATCGCCGTCGCGATCCTCGTGGCGGTGCTCATGGAGCGGGTCGCCTTTCGTCCGGTTCGCTTCGGCTCGGCCAGCACGATGCTGATTACCTCGTTTGCGGTCAGCACCCTGCTCCAGAACACCACACTCCTGGCGATCTCCCCGCGACCCCAGGCGGTACGGCTGCCGGCGTTCTTCGTCGAGAGCGTCACCGTAGGGGGGCTTCGGCTCCGGGTTGTGGACCTCGCGAGCCTTGCCGTCAGCATTCTTGCGCTCATCGTGCTCTCGATCTTGTTACGGCGCACCATCATCGGTATCGCCCTGCGTGCCGCCGCCGATGACTTCACCATGACCCGCCTCCTCGGCGTCCGCGCCAACCTGATCATCAGCGTGGCCTTTGCGGTCAGCGGTCTCCTGGCCGGCATCGTGGCCATCTTCTGGGTTGGCCGCTCCTCACTCGTCGAGCCGGCGATCGGCTTGCAGCCGGTCCTGATCGCCTTTATCGCCTCGGTCGTCGGCGGCATGGAGAATCTGAAAGGCGCGGTCCTGGGCGGATATCTGCTCGGGTTTCTGACCGTGGGCTTGCAGACGTGGTTGCCGCAGGCCCTGCTCGACTACCGCAACGCGATCCTCTTCGGTATCGTGATCGTTATCCTGTTGCTGCGGCCGGAAGGCTTGATCCGCCCCGCCTACTCCCGAGAACGGCGATGAGGTCGACCTCACGACGGTCGCCGTTGGTGCAGGTCGGCGTGACCGCGCTGATCCTGAGCGCGGTCTTGATCGCCATCACGGTCCTGACCACGTTCGCCGGCGAGCGGGTCTTCGGCCGGGTGGTAACGGTCATGCTGATCAGCGTCGTCCTGACCGTCGCTCTGCAAGTCTTCATGGGTAACTCCGGTCTCACCTCCTTCGGCCACGTCGCCTTCATGGCTATCGGCGCCTATTCCTCCCTCTGGTTCACATTGACCCCTGATGAGAAGCGGGTGACGCTGCCGGACATGCCGCAAGAATGGTTGATCTACGGGTTCCACACCCCCTTCCTCCCCGCCGTGCTCCTGGCCGGCGGCGTGGCCGCGGTCGTCGGCGGATTGCTTGGAGTAGCGCTGGTGCGGCTGCGCGGAGCCTCATTCACCATCGCCACGTTCGCCTTCCTGATCATCGTCCACAGCGTCTTCCTCCAGTGGGAGCCGATGACTCGCGGCTCGCGGACGGTCTTTGGCATCCCGAACCTGACCGATCTCTGGTGGGCCCTGGGAGCGGCGGTCACCGCGATCGTCGTCGCCCTGCTTTTCCGCGAGTCGTCGCTCGGTCTCCGCCTGCGGGCGGCGCGGGACGACGAGGATGCCGCCGCCAGCCTCGGCGTTCACATCGCCTGGGTACGCTGGGTCGCCTGGGTCCTGAGCGTATTCATCACCGGAGCGGCGGGCGCACTCTGGGCGCACTTCATCACCACGTTCTCGCCCTCGGCCTTTTACATCGCCCAGACGTTCCTAATCGTGGCCATGCTGATCATCGGTGGCGCCGGCAGCGTCAGCGGTGCGGTGACGGGCGCCGTCGTCGTCTCCCTCAGCTCGGAGGCGCTCCGGCGATTGGAGGGCTGGCTCAACACGCAGCGAACGGATCAAACGGCCGTCGGCCAGTTGATCCCGATCGAGCTCCGCGGCTTTGCCGAGATCGTGATCGCCATCGCCATGATCCTGGTCCTGATCCTGCGGCCATCGGGAATCATGGGCGGCCGCGAGATCGGCTGGAGTCAGCTGCGGCGTCCATCCGGGGCTGGGCGACAGTTCGCCGCGACGACAGAGGCGGGGACCAAAGGGGACTGACATGGACGCCACCATCACCGCGACCGACATGGCACGGCGCGACGAACGTGCCGTCGCCAACGCACTCAAGATTCGCTATACGCCGTTCGTGGTGGACGGCGGTGAAGGAGGGCGGCTCTTCGATGTCGACGGCCGGTCCTATCTCGACTTCGGCGCGGCCTGGTCCCTGGCCGGGCTGGGCTACAGCAACGACCGCGTGCGGTCCGCCGTAACCGCCGAGCTCGGGCGCACGACCTTTGGCGGGCTCGTCTCCGGGATCAACCGGCCGGCGGTCGAGCTGGCCGAGCGGCTGATCGACCTCGTCCCCGGCGACTGGGAGAAAAAGGTCTGGTACGGGCTCTCCGGTTCGGACGCAAGCGAGGCGGCCATGCGCCTCCTACCGCAGGCCACGGGACGAAATCGCCTGGTCTCGTTCGTCGGGTGCTGGCACGGCACCCACGTCGGCACCATGGGGCTCTCGGCGCACCCGTCATTGACGGGAGTGATCGGGGGAGCGAACGTCGTCAAGGCACCCTATCCCGACCCGTACCACCCGCCCTTCCTCGGCACGACGGAGAATCTCACCGATCAGTGTCTCCACTATCTGGAGCACTACCTGTTCCGCACGATCTGCGAGCCGCGGGACGTCGCCGCCATCTTCGTCGAAGCAGTGCAGAGCGACGGGGGCGACGTGGTGCCGCCACCCGATTTCATGCCGAAGTTGCGGACACTTTGCGATCGCTACGGGATCCTGCTCGCCGTGGATGAGATCAAGGTGGGTCTTGCCCGCACCGGCGAGATGTTTGCCTTCGAGCACGGTGGCGTCGAAGCCGACATCGTCCTGCTCGGCAAGTCGCTCGGCGGCGGGATGCCCCTGAGCGCGGTTGTGGCCCGGCGAGAGGTGCTTGACGCCGCAACAGGTTCGGCGCTCTTTACCGCCTCCGGCAACGCCACCGGCTGCGCGGCTGGTCTGGCGGTACTGGACGAGATCGCGCGGCTGGACCTCGTCCGGCGCTCGGCGGAGCTCGGAAGGTACCTGCACGAATGCCTGGTTCAGGCACTCGGCGATCTCGAGATCGTTGGTGATATCCGCGGCCTGGGCATGATCCAGGGCGTCGAGTTGGTCAAGGATCGTGCCTCGCGTGAGCCGCACCAACCTGCCGCCGCCAAAGTGGTCTACCGCGCCTGGGAGCTCGGTCTGATCCTCTACTACGCGGGGAACTGGGGCAACGTGCTGGAGATCACACCGCCGCTGATCTTGACTCGCGGGGAGATCGATGAGGGCGTCGGCATCCTGCGGCAGGCGGTGCTGGATGTCCTCGATGGTAAGGTCAGCGACGAGACGGTTGCGCCGTATGCGGGATGGTGAGCTGGTTGAGTGGATTGCGTAGTGCGATAGAGCGCGGGTGTCATCCTGAGCGTTAGCGAAGGATCTCGTCGTTCCGCGAACGGTCGAGCCTCGCGACGGGATGCTTCAGCTTGACACATCCACTTCTTGACCCTTTTCGTGGAGGGCGAAGCAGGAAATCGGGCCCGGTGGCGAGGAATCATGAGCGATCCCATTCTGACCTATCTCTGGCAGCACCTCGACGAGTACGTGGCCGACCTGCGCCACCTTTCCGGCATCGACTCTGGCACCGACGACAAGGTGGGGGTCGACGCCGTCCAGGACTGGTTGCAGGCGCGGCTGCAAGCGCTTGGCTTCTCGGTCGAGCGGCGTCCTCAGGAGCGTTGGGGCGACGATCTGGTCGCTCGGGGGATAGGGGCGGGTCGGGCCCGAATTCTGTTGCTCGGTCATGCCGACACGGTCTACCCACGCGGAACCGCCGCGATGCGCCCGGTCACCATGTGCGGCGACAAGCTGATCGGCCCAGGCACCTGCGACATGAAGGCCGGATTGCTGACCGGTCTGTACGCTCTGCGCGCCCTCGACCAGCTCGGATGGAAAGACTACGGGGCGATCACCTTCGTCGTCGTCTCCGATGAGGAGATCGAGGAGCGCCATTCGGTCGATCTCCTCACGACGGAGGGACCTCGCCATCACGCGGTGATGACCCTCGAGGCCGCCCGTGAGAACGGCGATATCGTCTCCGCTCGGAAAGCGACGCGCTGGTACGCCGTCGAGGCGATGGGCAAGGCGGCCCATGCCGGCGTCGAGCCGGAGAAGGGGCGCAGCGCGACTCTTGCGCTGGCGCATGTCATCGTAGAGACATACACGCTGAACGGAATGAAGGAAGGGATGACGGTCAATCCTGGCCGCATCGAGGGCGGCTCCAACCCGAATGTCGTCGCCGATCGGGCGCGGGCCGTGTTCGATCTTCGCGCCTGGTCCGCCGCCGATCTCGCCGAGTTGAGCTCGGCATTTGAACGAGTCGCCACGGCGCCGTGCGTTCCCGGCGTCGAGCTACGTGCCGACCCACTCGGCTCGGGAACACCGGCAATGGAGCGTACGGCTGGGACGATCCGGCTGGAGGAGCACGCGATCCGCATCGCCACGACGCTCGGCTTTCCCCTCCGTGGGGCCCGTACCGGCGGCGGCTCGGACGTAAGCTACGCTTGTCACGCCCGCACCCCGGGGTTGGATGGCCTTGGTCCCATCGGCGGGCTCGATCATGGACCGGACGAGTACATCCTGCACAGCAGCATCGTCCCCCGAACGGCACTGCTAGCCAAGCTCATGCAGGCGATCGCCGCCGATGAGGAGCTGATCGATGACTGACCGGCCGACCGATAGCGCGTTGCTACTGGCGCGTCTCGATGCCGATGCGATCGAGCACTTCTGGGTTGCCTACCACGACTACGGAGGGCGCGCGCAGGCCAAAACGCTCCCGCCAGAGAGCTTCCGCGGCGCCGTCAATGATGGCGTCGTCTTCGCCCTGGCGAACTTGAACATGATCGCCAATGACCATCAGGCGGCTGGCGCCACGCTGTTGGCCGACTCTGGCGATTTCCTCGCCGTCCCCGATCCTCGCTCCTACGCGGTATTGCCACGTTTTCCGGGTACCGCCCGTTGCCATGCCTGGATGCGCGCCACCGATGGCTCCGTCTGGGACGGCTGCCCGCGGACCCGGTTGGCGGCTGCGATCGACGACCTGCGGGACCTCGGTTACTCGGCGCAGGTGGCGCTCGAACCGGAGTTCTATCTCCTCCGTCCGGGCGATGGATGCGACCGCGAGTACGAGCCGGTCAACACGACGCGGATGTTCAGCCAGGCTGGCCT
>JAHWJF010000274.1:0-3050 GCA_019348515.1 Chloroflexota bacterium
GGGTGGCTCCTGTTTGCCGTGTGGCAAGCCATCCTGCTCATCGGGGTGACGGCGCTCTGGGCGCACGGCGCATTGATGCCGTATATCGGGCAGTTTCTCGGTTCGGGCGGGCCCGGTGCACCGGAGGTCCTGGGCTCGCGTCCGATTCTGCTGGGGCCGGAGCCGCGAGCGGCGCTGACCGTCGTCTGCCTCACGGCCTCGCTCCTGCTTGCGCTTATCGCGGCGCGGGCGATGGGCGCTCCGGCGGGGCTCGAGCGATCGCGGGCCGGGCTCGTTCTCAGCGTTGGCCTGGGTCAGGTCGTGGGGGTCATGCCCCCGTCATACCACTACCTCGGCTGGGCCGCGGGATCACTTGACCGCTACCTGCTTCCCCTTGTGCCGCTGGCGATCGCGCTGGCGCTGTGGGGGATGGGGAGCGTGCGGATCGCGCTCCCGCTGGGGTGGCTCGTCGTCGCCGCGCTGGCGCTCTTCGCGATCGCTGGCACCCGCGACTATCTCGTCTTCATGCGTGCGGTCTGGGACCTGGGCGAGGAGGCGGTGGCCGAGGGTGTGCCGCTCGACCGCCTCGATGCCGGCTCGAGTTGGGACGGTTACCACCTGTATGAGTATGGGCTGGAGAACCGCATCCGCTCGCGCACGCCGAAGGGCGGCCCCTGGTGGGTCTACTTCTACGCTCCCGCCACCGATTCGGCCTACGTGGTGGCGAGCAAGCCGCTGCCGCGTCATCTCGTCGTCGCTAAACGCCCCTACTCGTCGTGGCTGAGAACCGAGCCAACCTACCTCTATCTCCTGAGGCGCTGGGGCGTACCATGGCCTCCAAGCATGGCCCCCAAGCCGATCATGACGCGTCCCGCCCCGGGCGGCTTGGAGACGGTGCCATCGCCGTGGAAGCGTCCGTGGCCGGCAACGCCCACACGGGAGGCTGGGCCTGGAAGCGAAGCGGCTCCCGGGGATGAGTGATGGACCGTTGCCGACAGTAGACGAGGAAGAAGACGGACGCGGGGTGCTCTTGATCGCGGCAAGGGAGCCCACGCCGGGGACGACCAAGACCCGTCTCGGCGCGGCCATCGGCATGGAGCGCGCTGCCGAGCTCTACGCCGCGTTCCTCGTCGATCTGTCGGCCCGATTTACCCCCTGCCCCGGCGAGGACTGGGGCTTCGACGTGGGTTGGGCATTTACCCCGGCCGAGGTTGATTTCGCGTGTGTCCTGCAACAGATCGGCTGCGCTCCTCCTCCGGTTTCGGTCCGCTTCGTACCGCAGCACGGCGATGGCTGGGACATGAGGCAGGCGAACATCCTCGCCTGGGGCCATGCTCAGGGCTACGAGCGGACAGTGCTCATCGGCTCCGACTCGCCACAGCTCCCGGTCGCGGTCGTGCGCGAGGCCTTCGCCGCCCTCACGGACCATGACGTGGTCATGGGCCGCACCGTCGACGGCGGCTACTACTTGATCGGGGTGCGCGGGTTCCAGGACATCCTGACCGGCGTGCCGATGAGCACTGCCACGGTCGCTGACGCGCTTGCAGATCGCAGCAAGAGGCGCGGGCTGCGGCTGGCGGAGCTCCCCGAGACGTTTGACATCGACGAGGAGCAGGATTTGGAGCATCTGCGGCTGGCGTTAGATCCCGATGGCGCAGCCGCTCCCGCGACCTGGGTCGCCTTGCGGCGCTTGGGGTTGAATGGGCGCTGAGAGGAACCGCCCCAAGAACCCCGGGACGTTCATTCAACTCTCGGTTGGGAGCAGTTCGAGGAGCTGGCGAGGAGAAAGGATGCGGACATTCTCGTAGGGACCTCGTGACTCCAAGGGTTTGGCACGAGTAACGAGGAGATCGGCCTCGGCGCTCAATGCGAACACCGCCGATTCCGTGAAGGGTTGCTTGGAGCGGTTATCAGTACCATCCATTTCTGTCGCGGGTGCGGGACAATGCCGCTTGGATTCGATGGCTTCGGATCGTTCCCAGGCCATATGGAAAATAGGGACTGGCGTGCGTATCGGTGTGACATTTCCGCAGATCGAGTTCGGCAATGACCCGGTCGCCATCCGCGACTACGCGCAGACGGTCGAGGGTGCAGGGTTTACCCATTTCCTCGCCTACGACCACGTGCTGGGTGCGGACACCTCTGTCCGGCCCGGTTGGACCGGGTCGTATGCGTCCGAGAATCCCTTCCACGAGGTCTTCGTCCTCCTCGGATACCTGGCCGGGCTCACCACCTCGCTGGAGCTGGTGACCGGCATCCTGATCCTGCCGCAGCGGCAGACGGCTCTGGTCGCCAAGCAAGCGGCTGAGATCGACATCCTCAGCGGCGGACGGTTGCGGCTCGGCGTTGGCGTCGGCTGGAACGAGGTCGAGTACACGGGGCTGGACAAAGATTTCAGCAACCGGGGAGCGCGGAGCGAGGAGCAGATCGCGCTTCTGCGCGCCCTATGGACATCACCGGTGATCACCTTTGACGGCCGATGGGAGCAGATCGACGCGGCCGGCATCAACCCCCTCCCGGTGCAGCGGCCGATCCCGATCTGGATCGGCGGCTACGCCGAGGCAACCCTGCGCCGGGTGGGTCAGATGGGAGATGGCTGGTTCCCCTGGCGGGAGCCGAACGAGACGATGCGAGCGGCCATCGAGCGCATCCATGAGTATGCCCGCGAAGCCGGGCGCGATCCCAAGGCGATCGGGCTGGAGCCGCAGCTCAATGTCGGGCGGGGGAACCCGGACGAGTGGCGCGCGTTCGTCGCGGGGTGGCGCGACCTGGGCGCCACGCACCTTTGCCTCAGCACAATGGGCAATGGGTTCTCCTCTCCTGAGGAGCATGTCGCGGCTCTGATGCGAGCGGCCAGGGAGCTTGACGTGCGGGAGGCGTGAACACGGGTTGGGACAATGGTCCGACCCGCCCTGACCGGTTCCCAGGACATCGGTGGTCGTCGCTAACCGCGGCCAGTTCAGCTCGCCTGGCGAGCGTTCCGCAACGCCGGTTTCCGAGCTGTCATGCGTTCGACGATGCCACACCGTGATCGCTCCAACTGCTCGACAACGAAGCCTTCCGCTGCCAAG
>JAHWJF010000274.1:3150-5567 GCA_019348515.1 Chloroflexota bacterium
CGTGCTCTGTTGCGGCACGCCGAGCGTCTGCCATCACCATTTGCTCCCATGTTGGGGTTCTGAGGGTGCCGACGCCGACTCGGCAATTGGCCGTGCGGCAAGCATAGCTCTGGGTGACGACGCGACGATGGACTGACCATGTGCAATGACCGGTTTGCTGGGAAGGGCGGATGACGTGCGGGAGGCAAGTGTCTCGGTCATCACGATCGCCACTACCACTCCTGAGATCAGGGTGAGCATCCCGACCGTGCCGATGGCCCAGCGCAGTCCGAGAAGGTCAGCCACTATGCCCGCCAATAGCGCACCGATGGCGTACCCGCCATCCCGCCACAGCCGGTAGACCCCGACCGCCGATGCCCGCCACTCGGGGTGGGCGACATCGCCGATCGTCGCGAGCAGCGTTGGATAGACCATCGCCGTGCCCAGGCCGAGGAGCACCGCGCCAATCGCCCATGGAGTAAACCCCGTGGTCGCCACGATGACGAAGATGCCAACCGCCTGCAGCGCCATGCCCCCCGTGATCAGCGGCTTGCGCCCCACGTGATCGGAGAGCGCGCCGGTGCCCAATTGCCCCAGGCCCCAGACCGCCGGGTAGATCGCCGCCAGGATCGCGATCTGGTTGATGCCTAAGCCGCCGGCAGTGAAGAAAAGCGGGAAGAGCCCCCAAGCCATGCCATCGTTGAGGTTGTTGACGAGACCCGCCTGGCTAACGGCGAAGAGCCGTCGGTCCTTCCAGCTGGTCAGCGCGAAGATCTCCCGGAAGGAGGGTGCCGCATGGGTAGCCGCATCGTCGCGCAGCGTCGCCTCGTGTCGCGCGTGGGCATGCGAGTCACGCACGAAGATGAGCGAGAGGAGGAGTCCTGCCACGGCGAAGATGAGACCCAGATAGAACGGCTCCGGCCGCAGCCCGTAGCGAGACGCCAGGAAGCCCGAGGCCAGTGCCGCCGCGGCCACGGCCAGATAGCCGGCGGCCTCATTGAGCCCCATGGCCAGTCCCCGTCGGGACGGCCCGACGAGATCAATTTTCATGATGACGGTCGTCGACCAGCAGAGTCCCTGGTTGATCCCGAGGAGCACGTTGGCGAGGACGATCCAGTCCCAGCTCGGCGCCAGCATGATGATGATCGGGACCGGCAGCCCGAACAACCACCCGGCAACGAGGATCTGCTTGCGGCCGACGCGGTCAGAGAAGCGGCCGGCGAAGAGATTGGCCAGCGCCTTGACGACGCCGAAGGAGACGATGACGGAGAGCGCGACCGTGCGCGAGGCCAGGCCGAAATCCTGCTCGGCCAGCAGCGGCACGACCGTGCGCTCCAATCCGACCATGCCGCCGACGAAGGCGTTGATCAGGACCAGGAGCGCAAATTGCTGCCAATTCTCGCGCAGTCCCAGCCGGATCACCGGCGCGGCGACGCTAGGAGACGGCACAGCGATTGGCTCCCGCCTCGAGATCGGTCGGGTCGCCGGTCGGCAGTTCTTCGGCTTCGTTGAAGGCGACGATCTGAGCATGGTTCGGTGGGGTCGGCGGGATACGCGTCAGGATCGCCTCGAGAAACGCCTCCTCCGATAGCCCCAGCATCTTCACCCGGGTGATCACCTCTGTGAGGGGCGTGGCAATGGGCCGTTCGTCAAACGGCGCCGGCTCGTTCGTATGCCCGGGCAGGATGACCGTCTCCGGTGGCAGCGCCGTGATCCGACGCAGCGAATCGTGGAGCAGCCGTGCCCGCTCGCGCGCCTCCTCAGCGCTTGCGTCCAGATCGGGTCGGCCGACGCCGGAGAGGAAGAGCGTGTCCCCGGTGAAGAGCGCTTTCCCGTCCAGCACGTAACTGCTGCTCTCCAGCGTGTGGCCGGGCGTCCGCATGGTGGTGATCCGGGAGGAGCCGATCGAGAGCGTATCGCCGTCACGGATGGGAGCGAAGGGATAGGACACGCGATCCTGATCAGGAAGATGGAGCGTCGCGTCCGACTGCTCAGCCAGGAGGCGGGAACGGCTGAGGTGATCGGCGTGGACGTGGGTATCAAGGACGTGGGTAATGGCCCAGCCCCGCTCAGCGCCGAGCGCCAGATAGACCTCGGGCGGCAGCGCCGCGTCGATCACGACAGCCTCATCACCGTTGCCGATCAGGTAGGAGAGGCAACCCTTTCCCGTGCGACGGATCTGGATGACGGTAGCCGCACTCCCCGGCACCGGCACCACGGCGCTGTTCCAGGCCAGGCTCCAGGCCTTCATGCCCCCAGTGAGCGAGCGTGCGTCGTAGCCACGAGCCCGCAGCTGCTCCATGGCGGTGAGACTCACTTTGCCGGCGCCGCAGACGGTCACCACGGGCGCATCCATGGCAATGGCAGCGTCGGCAAGCGCATGAGGATCGCCGGCTTTGAGGGCGTCGTAGGCGTCGATGTGAAGACTGCCCGGAATG
>JAHWJF010000275.1 GCA_019348515.1 Chloroflexota bacterium
CGAAGGTGAGGCGGCTGAAATTCGCATCGTGCATGGCATCGCTGATGCGGGCCCGCTCGATGTCTACGTGGACGGCTCGCTCGCGCTGATCGGCATCAGTTTCTCCGATATGAGTGGTGGCCTGGCGTTCTCAGGCGGAGAGCACGATCTTGCGGTCGTGCCGACCGGGGCGAGTCGTGACAACGCCATTGCGGCTGGAACGATCACCCTGGAGAACAACACGCGGTCGTATGCGGCGCTTCTGGGCACGGGCGACGCGGCCAGCGTTGGCATCTTCCCGGTCGACGACCGGTCCCTGGACCAAGGGCGCGGGCGCTTCAGGGTTATCAGTGGTATTCCCGATGCGGGAGCAATCGTCCCGGTCTTCGCCGGCGGTGATGCCGTTTCTGAGCCGCTTGCTTTTGGTGACGCATCGCAATATGCGGCCATTGACGCCGGCGTGTACGACCTAGACATCTTGGAAGCCGAATCCGGCGTCTTGCTTCTCAGTCTCCCCCAGACTCCGTTTGCCGAGGGAACGACTACGGATGTGATTCTTGTCGGTCAGATCGGCGATGCCTCGCTACGGGCGATTGTTCATCCGATTCAGGTAGAGCTCGCGCAGACCGTCGGGCGCTCCGCCCAAGTTATCGCCGGAGAGTGCGGTGACGGCCAGGAACCGATTGCCGGTCTCGGAGCGGTACAGACAGGTCAAGGTGACCAAGTAGGGGCTGCCGGGACAGTTCCTGTTGCTCAGGGATTCGGGGTCGCCGCCATACCCTTCTCAGCTCTTCTTGCATCTCCTCATGCCATCAGCGTCTCCGAGGACGGAGAGTCGGGAGGCGGCATTGTCGCGTGCGGTGAGATTGGGGGCACGCTCACCGACACCGGAGCAATGGTGATAGCACTCGGGGCCCCCGGCTCGGGCACCCCGTCAGGTGTTGCCGTGTTAGCGCCAGCGCTCGAAGACCCGAACGCAACAGGGGTCTCGATCTTTCTCATCGCCGATGTGGCGCTCGAGGGTGAGGCGGCGACGCCCGTGGGCGCTAACGAATAGCGCCCATTCTGGTTTCGGAAGGAGGCAATGAAGTGTCCTCCGAGACTGAGGCGTCGTTGTCGAGGAGCGTCTTGGCGATCCCGGCGGCACGGTCTCGATCATCAGGGGCGAGCGTCCCCTCAATCACAAGCTCACGCAGGTGTTCTTTCACCAGCTTGATCCAGGGACCAGGAGCTCGATCAAACATTCGCATCAGGTCATTGCCGTCCAGCGGGCTTTCGAGGCGCGCGAGTTCCGTTTGCTCCTGAAGGTCTCGGAAACGCGCACGGAGGCCAGAGACTCGTCGAGCCGCCTCGATCCGCTTGCGTTCTCTGCCTGACGTAACGTCTGCCCCGGCGAGGTCGAGCAGGTCTTCCCAGGCGTCGCCGGCTTCGAGGGCGAGGCGACGCACCGCGCTGTCGGTCCAAGAGGCCTCGTACGCCGCGGGACGGCCGTGAAGCTCGACCAACGTCCGCACCCTGCTGCGTAACGACTTGTCGGCATTCAGTCCTAAGAGCACGCGGTTTGCCAGGTCTGCGCCGGCACGTTCGTGTCCTATGAAATGGACTTCACCATCCATGCCGAGACCGCGCGTCAGCGGCTTACCAGCGTCGTGAAGAAGGGCCGCCCAGCGCACCGCTGGTCGTGTTGGCGACTGCCGCACGACCCTCACCGTGTGATCCCAGAGATCCTTCTCCCGTCCGAGCCGTCCCGTGAGATCCGCGTCGCCTTCCGAGGCTAGCGGCGCGAGCTCAGGCAAGGCAGTCTGCAACAGTCCGGTCCGGCGAAGCGCATCTAACCCGTGATCGACATACGGCCCGCCAAGCAGTCGCGTCAGCTCCGCCAAAATCCGTTCTCGGCTAATCCGGACGAGACTTGGCGCTTGCCGAGTCATGGCCCGCTCGGTCTGCCAGTCCAGGCTGAAACCGAGTTGGGAGACGAAGCGCGCCGCACGCAGCAGCCGTAAGGGATCCTCCGAGAAGCGCTGATCGGGATCTCCGACGGCACGAACCAGGGAACGCGCGATGTCCCCTTCGCCACCCCACGGGTCGAATATCTCCCCGGATGTGGCGTCGATGGCAATGGCATTCATCGTAAAGTCGCGTCGGGAAAGATCGTCAGCGATCGTCGCATCGAAGGCGACGGCGGGAAACCTGGTCTCGTCAAGGTATACCTCGCTCCGATAGGTGGTCACCTCGACGCCTAACAGGTTCGGCGGCTCACCGAAGACCGCGCCAATGGTCCCGAAACGCTCTCCGACGAGATAGACGGACGATGCCCCGGCTGCCTTTAGAAGCTCGCGCGATTGCGCGGGCGGGGCTGAGGTAGCGAAATCGAGGTCGGCAGGAACCGCGAGTTCGAGAAGCGCGTCCCGGACGATACCGCCGACCAGAAATAGCTCTTCGCCAGCGTCATCGAAGACGCTGACCAATCGCCGGGTAACGGCCTGTTGTGGAGGGGTGAGGCGGTCCAAGGAAAAACCATTCCCGGCAGGACTTGACATGAAGAGGGGACGCTCCGAGGTACGTGGGCGGCAAACGTCTACGAGTTTACCCGCTCATGTGCGCGTACCGGGAGAAGGCCGGCGACGATGCCGCGTGGACGCGCCGCTTTCCTTCAAGCGTCAAGTATTCTTGAGGAGTCGGCGTGGCGTTCTGCCTGCGATGCAGAAGTGGGCTAGCGGAGCCGCATCCGGTGTTCGGAGAGGAGCGACGTATTCGTCCGTCCTTATCGCTGTTAGCCGTCGTGCTTCTCGTTCTGGCTAATGGCTTTTTCGTCGCGACCGAGTTCGCGTTGGTGTCTGTCAGGCGCACTCGGATTCAGCAACTTGCCTCGGACGGAAATCGACGCGCACGTCAGGTTCTCAACGAGCTGCGGGATCTTGACACGCACATCGCGGCAACGCAGCTTGGTATTGCGATCGCAAGTCTGGCTCTCGGCTGGATCGGTGGGTCAGCGGTTGCGAGTTTCGTCGAGCAACTCCTGGGTATGGTTCATGGCATCCCGGAAGCGTCCCGCGAAGCTGTGACCCACACCATCTCGTTCATCCTCGCGTTTTCGTTCATCACGACCCTGCACATCGTTGTCCGTGACCAGACGCCCAAGAGCATCGTTCTGCAGCCCGCGGAGCAGACCGCACCGTTGGCGGCGAGGCCGATCCATCTCTTGTATCTCGCCTTGCGGCCCGCAATCCATGTCCTCAATTCGGTCGGCGATGCCGTCGTGCCGATGTTCGGGATTGAGCCGGCCAGCGGGCGCCAGCTTGTCCAAACCGCGGAGGAATTGCGGATGACTGTGAGCGCCAGCCGGGACGCCGAGCTGGTCGAAGAATCGGAACATGATCTTGTCGATCGCGCACTGCTCTTTCCGGACCTGGAAGCTGAGCACGCATTGGTGCCGTGTACGGAGATTGCCGCGGTTCCCATCAAATCCGGACTGGACGATGTCATACAGGCGCCCATGAGCGCGGGTCACTCGCAATCGCATGTTTACGAGGGCGAGCTCGATCACCCAATTGGGGAGATCAATGCCAAGCGCCTCTTGCCGCTCTTAGTGGCCGCGCGGTCCACCGGCACTGCTGTCAACGATCAATCATTTAAGCTGCGTGATCTCATCACTGACGGGCTCGCCGTTCCAGAGACGTCTCCGGCATCGGCGCTGCTTCCGCAACTGCGCGGCGCGCACACGCCGGTGGCCATCCTGATCGACGAGTACGGCGGAACCCCCAGGCTGGTCACAATTGTCGATCTGGTTGAATGTCTGGTCGGAGATATCACCGATGATCTTGACGCTGTGAGTCCGAACGGCCTCCGGGCCGCCGGCGGCAGCTTTTTGCTCGATCGACTAACGACCTTGCTGGAAGCACGAGAGTTCTACGATCTCACGTTCGGCGAGGACGTCGAAGTCGAAACCGTCGGGGGGCACGTGTTTGGCAGTCTGGGACGACCCGCGGTCGTGGGCGATGAAATCGAGACGGCGGATAAACACGTTCTGCGGGTCGAGGAGCTCGATGGCCTCCGCGTTGCACGAAATCGAGTTCTCCCCGCTACCCGCAGGTCCGTCTTCGAGGCGGCGCTATTAGGGGCGGCGGCGTGAGCATTTTGCCGACTGACCTCATCGACCGCCCGCCGGCGCGCCCGGCCGATCCCGACAGTCGAGCTCGTACGCATTTGGCAAACGAGCGAACATTCCTGGCCTGGCTGCGCACGGGACTGAGCCTCGTGGCCGTCGGAATGGCCGCGGCCGGATTTCTCCCGGTTGGCCTCGTCCCGGGGGTTCCATACGTCAGAGTCTTCGCGATTCTCTTGGTTCTTTCCGGAACGGCTATGACCATGTACGGCGCTAATCGGTATGTGAGAGCATCGCGCCAGATTGACACGGGGTCTTACGGTCCCACGATCACGCCGATTGTGATAACGGCAGCGACCATCGGGCTGCTCGGCGTCCTGGCGATCCCTGTAGTACTCCTGCTGCGATGACGTCGCCGCGACCTGATCCCGGGGACGTTTCATCGGAATCACTTCTATCGGGCATGCCGGCCGAGCATGCGATCCTGGGTTTGCTGGCCGCGAGTGATACCGGCTCGGGGCACGGATACGATCTCGCGCGCCAATTCAGTCCTGACGCTCCCCTCGGCGACGTTCTCCGACTTGAACCCGGGATGGTGTATCACCATTTGAAGAAGCTCGAACGGTTGGGCTGGGTATCGGTGGTACCAGGCAAGGCACCTGGGCGTCCAGCACGCCGACTCTTTGCGTTGACTTCGTCGGGACGCGCGGAACTCGAACGATGGCTTTCAGAGCCGGTCGCTCATACGCGAGAGATTCGCCTTGAGTTCCTGGTCAAGCTCTATCTCGCGCTGCTGCTCGATCCGACGCTCGCCGTGCGGCTGGTCAGCGAGCAACGGGAACGCTGCTCGGTTCTCGTGAACTCTCTCACGGAACGCCTGAAAAGAGCCGGTGATGCGAAAAGCGGTAAGAGTTCGGCCGGGTTCGGCGTGATGGTGCTTGACATGCGGTTGGCACAGACCAGAGCGGCCCTTGCTTGGCTCGATCGCGTCGGACGAGACGCGATCGCGGCGGTCGAGAGCGCGAACGTAAAACTGAGCGCCGGTCACGACTCGCCAGGCGGCCCATCTTGACCGCGATCTTGCTGCGCTACTCCGCGTGGGGATCATTCTGAGGTTTGCCCGCGCTGTCCGCGGGCGGAGTGGCGCGTGGCGATCGCTCGCGTCATCCTGAAGAACCCGAACATCTTGATCCTCGACGGGGCGACCGGCGCTCGCCACCCGGTCTGAACGGTTGATCCCCTGGAACCGCTCATGAGGAACCGGACTACTCCGTCAATCGCGCATCGGTTGAGCACCATCCTGGCGGGCGACGTCATCCACGCCGTCGACCGGGGGAGAATCGCCGAGCGGGGAACGCATGAGGAATTGCGGCAATGCGGAGGTTTGTACGCCAAGCTCTATCGCCAGCAGTTTGCGGCATCATGCAGTCGCACTCGGAGTGATGAAGACCCCGCAACCGTCACGACCGGA
>JAHWJF010000014.1 GCA_019348515.1 Chloroflexota bacterium
GACGACGTCTATCTTCTTGCCGGATTACTCGGTGAAGTCCTCCGGGGATCCGACTGGGAAGGCGCGTTCATCCAGATCGAAACCGCCCGAACCCTCGCCAAGGATCTTCGCGCGGGCAACGCCCGGGCCGGTATCGAGCTTGAAGCGTTGATCCGGGACCTCAGAGATGACGAGGCCGAGACGCTCGTCCGTGCCTTTACCAACTACTTTCAGCTCATCAACCTCGCCGAAGACAGTGAGCGCATACGGCGCGTTCGCGACCGAGAAGCTACGGATGGAGGTCCGCGTCGTGGATCATTGCGAGAAGCGGTTAGGCTCCTCGCCGCACATGGCGTCACTGCCGAGCAACTGACTGAGCTACTCGGAGACGCCCAGATCCGGCTGGTACTGACCGCGCATCCGACCGAGGCGCGGCGGCGCACCATCATTGCCAAACTCGCTCGAATTTTCAGCGTTCTGCGTGACCTGGACGAGCGGGCTATGCTGCCGGACGAGGCAGCAAGAGTCCGGCAGCTTCTCGCGCACACGATCGAAGAGATCTGGTACTCAGAAGAGGTCCGGGCTACGCAGCTCACAGTTCTTGATGAGGTGCGCACCAGCCTCGTGTATCTGCTTTCCACCTTTGCTGATGTGCTGCCCGCGCTCTATCGCGATCTCGAGGGTGCGGTTTCCGAGGTCTACCCCGGCGTCTCGTTCACGGTTCCGCCGGTGCTGATTCCAGGAACCTGGATCGGCGGAGACCGCGATGGCAACCCGAATGTGACACCAGAGATCACCAGGCAGGCTCTAGATATCATGCGGACCGCCGCGATTGGACTCCTGGAGGAGCGCCTGCTCGTACTGGCGGGACGGTTATCGATCGCCGAAACCACATCGGGACCGGCGCCACTGCTCGACCCTCTCATTCAGGAACTCACTGCTCGATTTCCGGAAGCCGGGAAACGGGTTCATGAGGTAAACGCCGGCGAGCCGTACCGCCAAGCGCTCACGCTCATGCGTGAACAATTACTCGCCTCACGCCAGGACCACGAGACGGGATACGCGACGTCGTCCGATCTGCTGCGCGATCTCTGGCTCGTCGACAGGTCCCTCCGCGATCAGGGAGCCGATCTAATCGCGGACGGCGACTTGCGGGATGTCATCCGCTTGACCCAGGTCTTCGGCTTCCACCTCGCGGTCATGGACATTCGTGACCACGCGCTGCGTCATGCCTCCGCGCTAGACGATGTCCTGCGGGGAACCGGTGTCGTGGATTCGTATCTGCATCTCGAGGAGCGCGACCGATTCGAGCTCTTATGCCGGGAGATCGACAATCCGCGTCCCCTTATCCCGGTCAATCTCGAGGCGTTTTCCCCCGAGACACAAGACGTCGTCGGAACATTCCGGCTCGTCGCCGAGGCGTTGTCGGGTCGGCATCAAGGCGCGATCGAAACATATGTGATCTCGGGCACGGAAACGCCCTCCGATATCCTGGCCGTCCTGCTCCTGATGAAGGAGTCGGGGCTGGCGGAACCCGGAGGGGCCGGCGCTCGGCTATCGCTGGCGCCACTCTTCGAGCAAGAGCAGGGACTGAGAAATGCGCCAGCCACCATGGCAACCTTGCTCCACCTGCCTTCGTATCGACGGGCGCTGAAAAGCCGCGGGGATATCCAGGAGGTCATGGTCGGCTACTCCGATTCAAACAAGGAGATCGGGTTTCTCGGCTCCGCCTGGGCGCTCTATCAGGCACAAAGAGACCTGACCAAGCTCTTCACCACGGAAGGCATTCGGCACACCTTCTTTCACGGTCGTGGAGGAGCGATCGGGCGCGGGGGTGGCCCGACCAATGTCGCCATTCTCGCTCTCCCTCCGGGATCGGTAGGAGGAAGCATCAAACTCACCGAGCAGGGGGAAGTCATTGCCGCCCGATACGCGACCGGGCCGGTGGCTCATCGAGAGCTCGAGCTGGTGACCGGCGCAGTCCTGGCCAGCGCGGTGGGTGTCCTCGCTGTCCCCGCCCCCACACGGCTCGCGACATTTGAAGAGGCTATGTCTCAGATGTCCGTGGCATCGGTCACGGCATATCGAGACCTTGTCTACAGTGATCCAGAGTTTGTCCGCTTTTTCGAGGAGGCAACTCCACTCTCAGAGATTGCCCAGCTGCAGATTGGATCGCGCCCCTCAAGGCGGCACCAATCTCGGCGCATCGAAGATCTCCGCGCGATTCCCTGGGTATTCGCCTGGACGCAATCCCGATTTCTGCTTCCCGGCTGGTACGGGGTCGGGACGGGACTGGAGCGCGGTCGTCAAATTTTTGGCGATGCGTTTCTCCAGGCAATGGAAAGCGAGTGGCCGTTCTTCGCCGCAACCATTGCGAACGCGGAGATGGCGCTCGCTAAGTCGGATCTCGATATCGCCGAGCGGTACACCGGGCTCGTCGGCAACCTCGAGCTTCGAACGCGAGTTTGGGAACGAATTCAGGACGAGCACGCCCGCACCACCCGGGAGATCCTGCGATTGACCGGGCAGGATCGACTCCTTGATCGAGAACCGGTGTTGCGGCGGTCAATCGACCGCCGCAACCCGTATGTCGACCCAATTTCGTTCATCCAGGTCGAACTCCTCCGCCGGTTGCGAGCGGGATCAACGCGGGACACCACGCTGCGTGCCATTCTCCGCACCGTCAACGGCATCGCCGGCGGGCTCAAGAGCACGGGGTAGCAGTGGACAAAAAGCAACCGCGGGATCAAGCGATCCCGCGGTCAACTTGGTGCGTGTCACAATCCCGAGCCACCGGGGCTCGGCGCCAGCGACACCTAGTCGAGGACAGCCGAAGGCGGCAACTGAACCTCGCCCGTGGCCGCTACCGGTGGAAGGGGGTTGATGGCGATTGCATTGATGTCGGAGGCGAACTCGCCCGGCTCCGCACCGACTTCTTCGCCGACATCCACAACGTAGGCCAGGCCCTGAGCACCCAGGTCCGCGTTCACGTTGTTCTCGATGACGTCGTAAACGCCTTCCCGGACAGCGAACGTGCAGGTGTTGATGTCGAAGCCAAGGGCGAGGCATGCCAGCTCAACCGCCGAAACCTCGGCCGGCGCTGGTTGCGCCGCAACCGGCCCCGCCATCATGAAAGGCACCGCGAGGCTCAACAGCGCCGCGCCCAGCCGCTTGTACGAAATTCTGCTCATTGTGACCTTTCCCTCCGCGACTCTCACCCCGAGCCCAAGATCGACGAGGCAGGCAGCCCCCCGACCGCTGCTCGCCAGGCGCTCACTACGCCCAGCGCATTGTACTACCTACCGGCTGCAAGTAAAACCCCCTCTCGCCAATTGTGACTTCCGGGGCCGAACGCTCGCCCCGATCGGCCTCCGCGAAGGCGTAGACATACCCGTCATGGCTGCTCGCGATCACCATATTCGCGACGACAGCGAGATCCGTGGTTATTTCACCGCCGGTGACGTGCGTCCAGAGCGTACGTCCATCAGAACTATCGAGTGCCGCCAGCGTCGGACCACTGCCGATAAAGACATCGTCGCCCGCATAGGTCGCCGACGAGCGGATCGCGTACCCCATCGGGGTGCTCCAGCGAGTTTTTCCGGTCTCCGCGTCGAGTGCGCGCACTGATTGGTCGTCTCCGCCAAGGTAAACAACCCCCTCAGCCACGGCCGGTGACGATTCTCCGCCGACGCCACGCTGCCATAACGGGGTCCCGGAGCGAAGGTCCAGCGCGACGAGTGATGGCTCATTCGTTGCGATGAATGTGACACCCCGCTCTATGGCGGGAGTTGCGAAAACCTGACCTGTCAGGGTCTCTTGCCATAACTCCCGTCCGCTTTCGGCGTGGAGCCCGGTCACAACCCCGGCTTCGTCCGCTATGACGACCACGTTCTCGGCAACCGCCGGGGATCCAAACAAGAGGTTGTCGTTCCTGTAGTGCCAGATCTCGTCGCCCGTCTCGCTTGCAAATGCCGAGACATGCCCCTCTTGCGTCGCGACGTAGACGATACCTCCGGCGACCACCGGGGAGCAGGATCCCGCGAACCGGAGAGGTACGCTCCACCGCTCGAGACCCGACTCGATATCGACAGCAACCAGCGCGTAGCCCGCCGCAACGAACACTGTCTCGGGAGTGATGGCTGGCGTAGTGCGGGCCACATACTCGCCGACATGAGCGCGCCACTTCTCGCTTCCATCGCTCAAGCGCAGCGCGACGAGACTCCCGGCCTTTGTCGCCACGAAGACGGTGTCCATCCCGATCACGGGTGACGCATAGCTTTCACCGCCGACGAATGTCTTCCATTTCACTACTGGGCGGTCACCCGGCGCAGGGCCGGGGTTCTCGCCAGTCCGCCCCGCATTGCCCCGAAACATGGGCATGATGTCATTGCCGGGTGCGACCACCGCGGGAATTTCGGCGGGATCGGGTGTCGCGGTGGGCCCCACACTAATCGATCGCGGCGCGGTGATCTCGGATTCAGTGAGTCCAAGTGTTTGCGCCAGCGCAGCGCCAAGCACGACCGATGACACGACAAGCGTCACCGTGCCGGCACGCGCCATATTTCGATCGTCCCGGCGCAGCCGCCAAAAACCAACGAGCAGCGCGAGCAGTCCAAGGGCGAAGACCGGAGCCGCGATTCCGGTCGCTCCTCCAACCCAGAGCGCGAGCAACGCGGCAATCGCGCCTGTCCAGAGCAGTCCTACGCCCTCACCGGATTCGGCCGCCAAGCGCCGCCGCCGTTCTTCCCGATCGCGCTCGCGAGCGGCGAGCAGGTACTCGGGCAACGTAAACTGGGTCTGGGGGGCTTTCGCCAGGCCGGAGGCCGCCACGCTGGATAGCAAGACTCCGCACTCGAGGCAGAACTCGGAGGCCGGCGGGTTCAGATGATCACAAATTCCGCAACGCCGTTCGCGTCCGTCCATGTTCTATATTCCAATCCGCCGGTTGCGTGGAGCATTGCCCAGCCTCGGCCTCATGAGGTTGCGCCCCTATCGGCCTGGCACCTCGGCGACGCAAATGGTCCACGGAAATGAGCCGTCCAGCTTCTGGATGACAAATTGCTCGCTGACCAACGCCTGAAAGGCTGGCCGCGACCAGAACTGCCTATGGTCAGGGTCACTTCCTCGCGGGCGCATGTCCAAATTCTTCCCGCGGGCCGCATTGGCCAGGCAAAACAGCGGCTCATGGGGAACGCTGAGCACGACCGCGCGACGCGCGACCCGACCCATCTCCGACAAGGCTCGCCGCGGCAAGTCGTCAGGTAGATGCTCCAGAACCTCGAAGCATCCGACGACATCGAACGAGCGGTCCGGAAATGGCAGGTCGACCACGCTTCCCATCACGAATCGCGCTTCAGGATTTGCGCGAGCGGCGATCTCCAACGCTCCCTCTGAAACATCGCATCCCGTCAAGCTGATCCCTGGCGCCGCGTCGATGACACGTCGGGCGACGAAACCCTCACCGCACCCGGCATCGAGAAAGGATTCGGGCGCGAGTGCCACGATCTCCGACACGACCTTCCGGTGGAAGCGATCAATGAGCAACCGCTGGACCGGATTCGTGGCGGTGTGCTTCTGATAGTTGCTCGAAAGGCGCGAGGGCGCTTCGACACTCATGCGGGAATACTCCAACTCTGATGCACCAGGAACCACGGATTCCGCAGCGGCAGCGACAAGTATCGGTCAATTCTGACATCATCGGCGCCTGGGGCTCTTGGACGCCAGCCGTATCACGCTCCAGACAAACGGCGTAACCACGAACAGAGCCAGCCGATAGGCAACGGCGGCCAGCACGACGGGACCCGCTGGGACTCCTTCCAGGCGCGCGGCGGCGGCCATGAGCGCCTCCCGTACTCCCGCGCCACCGGGAACCGGGCTCAACATGCCTATCAACATCGGAAGCCCCATGATCCCAAGCAGCAACATCGGTGCGACGTCGGCGCCAAACGCTTCGAGAATCACTGCCATTACGCCGACTTGAATGAGCCAGAACCCCGCCGTGAGAATGAGAGCCAGGAGGGCAAGGAGGGGATGCTCAACCGGACTCGAGATCATGCGGCGGGCAAACGGTGCGATGCGCGACCGAATGGCCGCGGATCGCGCCAGGACGCCCAGGGCGATGGCGCCGAGGACAGCTGCCGTTGCGCCAATCGCGAGGAAGCGGCTGTCAATTGCCATCGACTGTAATAGCACCAATCCCCCCAGTACGAGCCAGGCGACGGAGATGAGCGCCAGCACGAGCAGGTCGAGCGCCGCTTCCCAGCCCACGACTGCTCCGCTCTGCCCAGGATTCATATCAAGGTCCCGAACTGTTAACGCGGCTCGGGTCGGCACCGCCAGTCCGATCGGCGCCGCATAGTTGACGATCACCGACGTCAGGAATACCTCTGCCGACGACGCCCAACCCGGAGAGCCACCGGCCATCCGCACCAGCGTGTGCCAACGAAGACCGAGCAGCAGGAGACTTGCGGCGTAAACCAGCAGGAGGCCACCGACCTTGATGGGATGGATACCCCGCACCGATTCAATAACGCCTTGTAGCCCGCCACCTCGCCATAGCAGTGCCATCGCTAATGCGGCTGCGGTGACAAAGATGACGGGCGTCGGCAGAGCCAGGATAGGTCTAAACCAGCGATGTCGCACTGTGGGTCTGGGCGTGTTCAGGTCCAGAGGTGCTTTTGCCTCACGGGAGGATGCGGCGTCTTTCACGTCGTAGAAGGCAGCGATTGATCACCGGTCATGCGGCCCCCCGGTCAGGCCCACTGTTTGACGAACGGGGGCCGTCGGCCCAGGCTTATCGTGAGCCTGCTCGCCGTGAACCAACAGCTCCCCAAGCAGCCCGAGACCGAAGAATTGGACGCCGACCAGCATGAGCAATACGGCGAGCAGCAGCAGCGGACGGTTCCCGATGGAGGCGCCGGTCAACACCTTCTCTCCGGTCAGCCAGAGACCGATGAGGCCGCCCAAGGCCAATGCAACAATTCCCGGCACACCGAGTACATGCATTGGCCGCTGTCGGTATTCCGTCAAGAAGGTCACTGTCAACAGATCGAGGAATCCCTTTATCAGCCGCGACCACCCGTACTTCGACGTTCCCCAGCGGCGGGGATGATGACGGACGGGAAGCTCTCCGATCCGGAATCCCTCAGCATGAGCGAGCACCGGCGTGAACCGATGCAGTTCGCCGTAGAGCCGGATCGAGCGGACGACCTCGGCGCGGTAGATCTTGAACCCACAGTTGAAGTCATGGAGCGGAACGCCGGACACTGCGCGAACCGTTGCGTTGAACACTCGACTAGGCAGTGTCTTTCCGAGGGGATCTTGACGCCGCTGCTTCCACCCGGACACAAGATCATAGCCCTGGTCGAGCATTGAAAGAAATCGAGGGATCTCCGCGGGGTCATCCTGCAGGTCAGCGTCCATCGTGAGAACGCACTCACCAGTCGCGACAGCGAACCCCGTTGACAACCCCTGGGCCTTACCGAAGTTCCGTCGGTGGCGTAGTCCGATCACCCGCGCATCGCGCGCTGCTACGGCCTCGATAGCCGCCCAGGTTTCATCGCTTGAGCCATCGTCGATCAGAACCAGCTCGAATGTGACACCTTCTGTTTCGAGGACCTCGGTGATTGCGCGATACAGGTGAGGAACATTGCCTTCTTCGTTCATCGCGGGAATAACGACGCTGAGCCGTGGCGGATCAGGCCGAGATGCGCTGGCAGACACCTCGGTGTCATGGCTGACGGTCGGGGCAGGTGATAAGAGCATCAGACCATCGCGCTCTGCCGCGGGATCTGACATCGGCTGACGGGTCGCCACGAGCCTTCCTCATATAACGCGCTTGATCCTTCTGTCGGGGATTATGCCCGGCCCGCGGGATTCGCACCAAAGGTGGCCACTCAGGAGGGTAAAGTTCCGGCGGGCTTGATTGCCCGGCAATCGGCGTAGAGGGGCGCGGGAGAGAATGAATAGGGGTCGCCACTGTTCTCGATGTATGCAAAGCGTGTTGACGCGGATTGCCCGCGGATCGACAGCGCGGCGGATTGTCGGTTTCACCCTCGTTGCACTTCAAGGCACTCTGCTCGTGAGCTGCGGGGGAGAACCTCGACTCGTACCGCCAAACGATCAGTCTCGGTCCCGCACAATCGAGATATCCGCCGTCCCCGCTGCGACCCCGCGAGCTACTGCCGCCTCCAGCCTCGGACGGGTCATCTGGACGGACGAGATCGACGAGTCGACGAACGCGCCGGTTGAACCTGTCTCCAGCTACCCCCCCACCGCTCCTCGGATCATAGCGGCCATACCCGCACAGTCGCTCCCGGCTGGGTCTCGGATCGAAGCCGCTTGGGAGTACAACGACACGACTCTAGACGCGTTCACGACCGAACTCTCCCAGGCAGAGGTGATCGATCAAACATGGATCGCGTTTCATATCGAACGCGATCCCGCCGTGGCCTGGCCCGTCGGCACCTATGAGGTTCGCGTCTCCCTCGACGGGACCACGATGCAGGTGGCAGCAGTCGAGGTGAGCGAGTAAACGGCAGTCTGAGACGAACTGACCCCGATGGTTGCGGCCCGTGAAAACGTGGTGGTACGCTCTCCCTGTCGGGACAGGATGAAGTTCAGCATCCCGCGCGAAGCAGCAGATGGGCCGAGCTTCCGGTTCACTCCAGAGCGCGTGGACGATGTCCGCAACGGTTGAGGCGGACATGCGCCGTACACCGTTGTAGCGGCAGGAGCCCGAAGTGCCAACCGGCGCGACCGCCAAACCTAATGATGAGCTAGGACCGCGGCGTTCCGCGACCATGCGCGGCGGTTTTGCCGAGGACCAGCAGGGTCCGTTCGCCTGGCAGGATGGCCGGCGCCTGTGGATTCTCGATGGTGGCTCTACCGACTGGGTTCTCGCCGAACTGCTCTTCGAACCCCGGTCGTGCCGATACCTCGAAGTTCGCCGCTCAACTTATCGGTGGCCGCGCGAGGCGGCTGGCGCGCTCCTCGGTCGGTCGTTCGCCGGTGGACAGCGGCGGGCGGAAGATGCGGCGCGCGGGCTGTCCGAGTGGATCACCAAGCTCGAATCAACTCGATAACTCAGAACTCCCCGAGGCCGTTGCGGCGGCATCGCGAAACGCTCTCTCACCAGCTCGAATAGCCACCCCGACTCGGTTCTCCTCAGGCGGAATCGGACAACTCCACTCGTCACCGTAGGCGCAAAACGGGTTGTAGGAATAGTTAAAATCAATGTCGAGCGTTCCATCCGGGCGGCTCTGTGGTTCGAGATAGCGCCCGATCTCGTACGTCTCCTCGCCCGCGGATGCATCACGGAACGGAATGAAGAGACCGCCACGATCGCCGTCTTTAAAGACGGTCAATTGGACGGGCACGCCGTCCACGTCAAACGTCACAAACCCCACTCGGACAAATGGTTTGACTTTGCCGTCAGTCGTCGGAATGTCTATCACTTCTCCGACGCCTGGCCCCGTTTCAAGCAGTGGAAGTGTCAGGGCCAAGTCCGCACGCTCTGGAAAATAGTCGAGACCCGAAAATCGCTCTCGCTGCGAATCATTGAGCGGCGAGTGCGGATGCTCCGCGAAAAAGTGGTCTCTCCGGTGCCTGTATCCCGCCAGGCGCTCTGCTCGATCGGTCACGCCTCTGCAACTCCTGTCAGTCGGTCATGCACGGTAGCAACACCAAGCCGCTCTCGTAGATGATCCCCGACCCGCAACGACTGCGCGGCAATCGTCAGTGCGGGATTCACGGCGGTGGAAGACGGAAAGAACGACGCGTCGACAACGTACAGGTTGTCGAGGTCGTGCGCGCGGCAATAGCGGTCCAGGACAGATCGACCCGGATCGCGGCCAAAGCGAAGCGTGCCGCATTGATGAGAGTTTGTGGCGATACCCATTTGGCGATCGAGGAGAATGGGATAGCCGGCACGGCGCAGCATCGTCTTGGCCTGTCGCATCAGCCGGCTGTGCGCGGCGAGATTGTTCGGACGCCAATGGATCACGATGTCCCCGCTGCTATCGAGAGTCACCCTGTTCGCCGGATCGGGCAAGTCCTCGCTCATGACCCACCAGTCAACGCTTTGCCGTGCCGCGGCCCGTAGTGACCAATCAGGCGCGTGACGTGCAACGCCACGCATCATTGCTGCCTGGAGCTTGCCGATTGGCTGCAAATTACCCATCGGGAACGGAAACTCGGAATCGACACCGGCATGATAGAAGTCATTGATCGAGATCGTTTTCTGGAACACAGTTGGATTTGGCCGGCGGGGGTCGATGGCCACCAGCACCGAGTTCGTGTGCACCATGTAGTTCCGGCCGACGAGTTCCGAGCTGTTCGCGAGACCCTGCGGGTGCCGGGCGGTCGCTGAGCGGAGAAGAAGCGCCGCCGAGTTTACCGCGCCGCAGGCCACGACCACGATATCAGCCGCAACCCGCATCCGCTCGCCGCCACGCTGGACCTCGACGCCGGTAATCCTATCCCCTGATGCGTTGGTCGTGATTCGGAATGCATAGGTATTCGTCCACAACTCGACGTTAGGCCACTCGATTGCCGGACGCACGGCGCAGGCCTCGGCATCCGCTTTTGCCAGCACGCGGCAGGGAAAGGCATCGCACGTTCCGCAGCGAACGCATCGCCCGCCCGGCCGGTAGTCGAGGCCGACCGGTAGAGGCGCCGGGTGAAGCCCTTGCAAGCGGAAGCGCTCCGCAAGTTCCTCCATGTAGGGATCCGGCGGCATTGGCGGGAACGGGTACGGACCGGAGCGCGGTGGGTCGGTTGGATCTACTCCAGCCTCGCCGTGAACCCAGAAGAGGCGCTCCGCCCGATCGTAGTACGGCGCGAGCTCGCCATATGAGATCGGCCAGGCAGGAGAAACACCGCCCGCGTGCTGAATCTCGTCGAAATCCGCTTCACGCAACCGGGGTAGCGCCGCCCCGTAGACCTTGGTATTGCCGCCGACGAAGTAATGGACTCCCGGAGAAAACCACCCCCCGTTCGCGTCCCGCCATTGCTCTTTGGCCTTGTAGCGGTTCTCGCCGAAGACCGCTTCAGGACTCCAGTTCTGTGGCTCGCTCGGCAGAAAGTCCCCACGCTCCAGGAGCAACACCTTAGCGCCACTGTCCCGTAGTGACCAGGCCAGCGTGCCGCCGCCCATGCCGGTTCCGATGATCACCACATCGGCATGATGCGCGCGCGTCATAGAGGAGGATTGAACCCTATCCCTTCATCGATCCGGCCAGGAGACCGCGAATGAAGTAGCGTCCCAGGAAGATGTAGACCAGTGCTGTCGGTAGCGCCGAGAGCACCGCGGCCGCCATGACGACGGTCCAATCGACCGAGTTCGTGCCATTGAGGTTGTTCAGCGCCACAGTCACCGGCTGATCGGCCGGGTTAAAGACCACGGTCACCCCGAAAAGGAAGTCGTTCCAGATATTGGTGAATTGAAAGATCCCGACCACGACGAATGCGGGCAGGCTCAACGGCAGCATGATCTGGAAGAACGTTTGAATCAGCCCCGCCCCGTCGATCCGCGCCGCTTCGACCAACTCGCTCGGCACGTTCGTGAAGTAGTTGCGAAAGATGAGCGAGGTGATGGGAATCCCGTAGATCACATGGACCATCACGAGACCCTTCCAGGATCCATAGATCCCCACCCAATCGAGTGTACGGATGAGTGGAATGAGAATCGCCTGATAGGGGATAAACATACCGAACAGGATCAGTGTGAATATGACGTCGGATCCCCTGAATTTCCACTTGGAAAGCAGATAACCATTCACGGCTCCTAATAGCGAGGACAGAATCGTCGCTGGAATCACCATGCGCAGACTAGCCCAGATATTCGGATTGAGTACGTCCCAGGCCATCGGGAAACCACCGCCGTTGAGGTACAGCGGCAAATTCCACATGCCCGAGAGGGTCATGTAGGACTTGTCTTTGAGCCCGTTGATGACCATCACGTAGACCGGGGCCAGATAGAAGAGCGTGGCGGCCACCAGGAGCGTAAAAACCACAACGCGGCCAGCACGGCTCTTCTTGCGCGGAGAGTACGTCGGAGTTGCGGAGGCGAGAAGAGTGGCCATAGTTAGAGCGACTTCAACTGACGTGCCAGGTACGGAACGATCACGATTGATACCCCGACGAGCATGACGATAGCCGCCGCGGCGCCATAGTTGTACCGTTGAGCCCGGAAGATCATCTCGTAGACGAAAATGCCAGGAACGTCGGTGGCGAAGCCCGGACCCTTCCCCGACATGGCGAAGACCAGGTCAAATATCTTCAGCGACACGTGCGTGAGAATGATGAGCACGCTGACGGTGATCGGGTTCAGCAGCGGGATGATCACATCCTTGTACAGCCGCCAGTCGCTCGCCCCATCGAGAGACGCCGCTTCGCGCACCTCGTGGGAAATCGTGCCTAACCCAGCCAGGAACATCGCCATCGCAAACCCGGAGAGCTGCCATGCGGCGGCGATGGCCACCGGGATCATCGCTAGCGGAATGCCAAGCTTGAGACTCCATTCGCCGGCCGGCGGATAGATCGCGGCGATCGGCTGGTTGAGCTGCCAGACAACGGCTGGATTGGTGATCCAGCCGGGATTGAGTGGTCCGACATCGTACGCGGCGAGAATGTCGTTCACCCCCGTCGCATTGATGAGGAGGTTGACGCCAGTCTCAGGGTTGAAGATCCAACTCCAGGCAACGCCGGTGGTGATGAATGACAGCGCGTACGGAAAGAGAAAGACGCTTCGAAAGAACCCACTCCCCTTGATGTGACGGTCGAGCAAGATCGCCAGACCGAGACCGCCCAGCACGGCCATGAGCAAGAAGAACAGCGTGAAGACCACGGTATTACGAAGGTCGATCTGGAATCGTGTTTGGCCGAAAAGGTCGCCATACACCGCGCCGAAGGGTTCCCGGATAGTCATGTCCGGTTTCGCGCTTCGCCAATTGGAGAGGGAGACAAAAAAGGTGTACCCGATAAAGCCATAGACGAAGATGAAGATCGCGACCGCCGACGGCGCCAGCAACAACGGAGAAAGGATTCGCTCGAACGAAAACCGATTTCGACGAACAGCAGCCGTCGCCGGACTGGCTTCGTGTGCTAGCGCTGGAGATGTGACCGCCACTCAGTGCACCTCAAGCTGGACGAAATACGGCCTCGTGAACGGGAATCCGCGTTAATGATACGCGGCGGAAGAGCCTTTCCTCTTCCGCCGCACCGGTGATCTGCACGAGCCGACAAGGCCTGGATCAGGCGGTCGCCTCCGCGTCCATTGCCGCCGCGTCCGAGAGCATGGCGATGTAGGTGTCGACGTCCTTGTCGGTCACGAAGGAGGTCGACGCGTCGTAGAAGGCCTGCTTGAACGCGGGCGATGAAGCCTGGCCGTGGGCGCACGAGGGTACGAGCGCGTCATTGGCAAAGCTATCCATCGACCACTGGTGGTACGGGGAGAACAACTCCCGGTTTGCGTCAGTCCGCGGAGGGATAGAGCCCTTCAGTGGGTTGAACGCTTCCTGTGCTTCCTTCGAACCGAGAACTGTCAACCAGTTCCGCGCATTCTCCGGATTCGGCGCCCCAACTGGCAATGTAAAACTATCAACCACCAGGACGAATGACCCGGCGGTGCCCGGGTGGCTAACCCAGCCAATGTTGTCTTGGGCATTCCTGGCGACAACCTCGCCATATGCCCAGTCACCCATGCTGTTGAACCCAGCGCCGCCTTCGATGACTAATGCGACGGCTTGGTCCCAGGACAACGCCGAGAAGTCTTCGTTAACGTAGTCCAACATGGCGGCTGTTGCGTCCGCCGCGTCTCGAACAGCCTGGTCATCCCATGATGTTTCGCCCCGGAACAGGGCGTTGTACGTTTCAGCTCCCGCCACGCCGAGCAACGTGTTCTCGAAAAGCTGCGCTCCCGGGAAAGTGTCCTTCATGGCCAGGGCTAGAGCGGGAATTCCGGCCGACTGCAGGGTGTCGGCCGCCGTCATGAACTCCTCAATCGACATCGTGTCGCCAACTTCGATGCCGTTGTCGGCCATCACTTGCCTGTTGTACCAGAACCCATTTCCGCGATGGACGCCAACCGGGATGGAGTACTGCTCGCTTTCCCACGTCGCCTGCTCGACCAGCGCCTCCGGCATCACGTCCGCCCACCCCTCGGCGGTATAGATGTCGGTGATCGGCTCGCAGTAACCAGGGACCACGTACTGGTCAATCAATTCCCGGCCAATGTGGGTCTGCCAGGAATCTGGCGGCTGGTTTCCTTGGAGTCGCGTCTGGAGTACCGCAATAGCATTTACGCCGGCACCGCCCGCGACCGCGGCGTTGATGATTTCCACCCCAGGATGCGCAGCAAGATAGGCGTCAAACAGCGCTTGCAGGGCTGGAGCTTCGCCGGGTGACGTCCACCATGAGAAGACTTCGAGCGTTCCACCATCTTGAGCGGCCGCGATGCGGTTGTCCAATCGGCCGAGCCCCAGGGCTCCCACCCCAAGCGCCGCTCCCCCTTTGACGATCTCGCGCCGCGATGCGCGCGCGGTCATCGCCTTTTTCACGTCGTACACGGGTGGTTCCTCCTACGTTGAGAGCCTAGGTCGTGCGCCGTCACACGTCCCTCATGCGCGCGGGCCGCAAGCGGTCCCTCGGCATCGATAAGCAGGTCCTGAGCACGACAATGCTCTGCGCGGAACCTGCACCGGGTTTGTACATGCCGGCTTCGGCAGCGTCAACCGCTTCCGATTCAGGAAAGCGGCGGGGCTCCTAGCAACTTGTCGAGCGCTTCAACGAAAAAATACTCACCCCACATCACGCTTTCATCGACGCCGAGGTCTTTGCGTTGGTGGTAGATGCCATGCTTGAGAATTCCTTCCCACTCTGGAGTGTCGATCGCCAGGAACTCGGGTGTCAGGAGTGTGTCGAGAATCGTCCGCGCATACGCTTCGTACCGAGCGCTACGCTCCGGGTCTGGTATCAGAGCCGCAAGTTGGAAAAAGCCGCTGGCCGCAATGGCCGCTGCCGAGCTCTCATAAGGCAAGCGTGGCGACGGCTCCTCCCAGTCGTTCGGGGGAACGCCGTGGGACGGGGTGCGTGCAACGTAGAAATCCGCGCAGCGTTGCGCCGTATCGAGGAAACGCTCGTCCCCTGACAGTCTGTACGCAGTGCCGAAACCATACAGCGCCCAAGTCTGTCCCCGCGCCCACGAGGAATCGTCTCTCCAGCCTTGGTGCGTGGACTGCCGCAGGAACTCGCCGCTCTGCACGTTGAAGATCCCCTCATGCGCGGTGCTGCCGTCACCACGCACGAGGTAGCGTCTCGTCGTTAGGCAGTGCTCGCTCGCTTTCCGCAACAAGTCGCCGTCGCCCGTCTTCTTCGCCGCGTGGAAGATGATGCCGACGTTCATCATGATGTCGATAAAACAACTGTCGGGGGCGACAAACGAGCGCAGGTATTTGCCCTCCTCGTTGAACCGGAGTCCCATAGTCTGCCCGGCCTGAACCACTCGCGCCTCGATGGCGGCGTCTCCGCTGGCATCGAACCAGCGCTTCCATGTCGACCAAAAGACGAACCCGAGATCATGGACGTCAGTGTCGTGCTGGCGGTCTTCGATGAGACGAGAGTAATACTCGGCCCGGTCCCGCCACGACTGATCTCCGGTTCGCCGCGCGAAGATCCACATCATCCCGCCCAGGAACCCCTCGCACCAGTTCGTCCACGCCTCGCGGCCATGCTGCCACTTCCCCTCCTCCGTGTAGAGCGGGAAGTAATCGGGATAGGTCGTGATGAGCGCCCGAACCCGCGTTTGGGCGAACGTGAGTGCCTGCGCGGCTCGGGTCTCGAGCGGCGCGGTAGGATCGAAGCGGGTCAACGACCATCTCCTCCTCGGCCGCTTGCCATTCTGGGGGCTCAGCGGCCGGAAAAACGGGGCGAACGTTTTTCGCGAAACGCGGCAATCCCCTCCCGACCGTCTTCCGTTCCCGTGGCGAGCGCTCCGGCGATGGCCTCCGGCACGTCCTCGGCACCATCGATGGCTGCCTTCGCCAATTGCACCGAAACCGGAGCGTTGGCGGCTATCTCCTGCGCGAGCGCACGCGCTCGGTCTGCAAGGTTGGCTAGGGTGACCGTTTCGTTTACCAAACCCCAGCGCTCCGCGGTCGCCGCATTGATCTGGGATCCCGTGAAGATCATCTGTTTGGCGCGAGCAATCCCGATAGTCCCCGAGAGGCGCTTTGTTCCGGAGCAACCCGGCAGCATGCCGATTTTCGTCTCTGGCATCGCCAACGTTGCGGCATCCGC
>JAHWJF010000276.1 GCA_019348515.1 Chloroflexota bacterium
CGGTCCGCATGACGAAGGCATCACCCGGCGCCAAGGTCAAGGCGTCGAACTTGGCGGGCACCATCTCGATCGTCCCATCATGCCGTTCCACGTAAGCGTCGTTGGCGGCGCTGGCGCGGCCGCCGTAGAGTCCCCAGGGTTGGCTGCGCTGCCGCGCGTCGAGAAAGAAGAGCCGCGCCGGACGCAGCGTGCGGATCGACCCCATGAGACCGTATCCCCCGCGATGAAAGCCGGCGCCGGCACTGCCCGGTCGCAGCGAGTAATGCTCGACGCGGACGGGATAGACTGTTTCGACGAACTCTGCCGGCGCGTTCTTCAACCGCGTGTTCCAAGAGAAGGCGTTGAGCCCGTCTCCATGTGGTCGCCCGCCGCTCCCCGCCGCCATGACCTCGAAACAGAGCCAATCATCCCCCTCGCCGCTCCCGTAGCCAAGCATGCTGTGGCAATTGAGACTGCCGTTGTGCGTAGCGGGGATCGACTCGGGGAAGACCTGAGCGAGAATGCCCTGAACGACCTCGTCAACTCGCCCCATCGTCAGGTGACGCAGGCTCACAGGAGCGGGCCGGACGGGCCGCAGCAGGCAGCCCTCGGGGATGACCACGTCGATGAGGTCTTCGATACCTTGATTCGCGTCGAGCTCAGGGTCGATCGCGATGCGGTCCCCAGCGGCGAGGCGGAGCACGTTGTAGAGGTCGAGCTTGGCGAGACTTGGGTTGAGCGGAAAGTTCACCGGTCCCGCGGATTGCGGCGACGTGCCGGTGAAATCGAGTCGCGCGCGCTCCCCTTCGCGCGTGAGCGTTGCCCGGATCGTCAGCGGTTTGTCGGTGATCCCGTCGTTGTCGAGGACATCCTCGAAACTGACGGGCTCCTCCGGAAGCAGGGTGATCAAGCGGCGCATCGTCTCCCGCGCCCGGTCGAAGAGGACGGAGAACGTCTCGACGACAACCTCACCACCGAATTTCTGGCACAGCTCTTCCAGCCGCTTCTCGGCGATCTTTCCGGCGGCCGACAAGGCGAGCAGATCGCCAGCCATCATGTCGGGAGTGCGCGAGTTGCGGGCGATGATCTCCATGACAGCATGGTTGAGCTGGCCACGCGCAAAGAGCTTGATCGGTGGAATCTGGATGCCCTCGTGGAAGATCTCGGTTGCCGTGGTTGGCATCGAGGCGGGTGCTGCCGCGCCGAGATCCATATGATGACCCCAGGCGATCCCCCAGGCGATGATGTGTTCATTCCAGAATATGGGAACTGCCAACATCGTGTCGCCGAGGTGGGAAATCTCACCGTGGGAGAGATAGGGATCGTTGAAGACGACGATGTCTCCCCGATGGATGGGGTGCGCCGCGGCAAACTCGGCCAGCGTCTGGCCGGTGAAGGCGGTGCCGGCAATCACCCAACCGCGGTGATCGACCAGCGACATGCCGAAATCGTGCTGCTCGCGGATGATGATCGACATCGAGGTGCGCTCGATGGCCGCGTCCATCTCATAGATGAGCGCCTTAATGGCATTGGCAATGACGTCGATGGTGATTGGGTCGGTCCTCATGAGCGTGCTCTCGCATCCATTTCCATAGTCATATTTGCGGTAACACCCGTCGAGATGATGAGATTCCCGAACGCATCGACCTTCGCTTTCTGACCCGGATGAACCACCGTCGTGCAGTCCGACTGCACGATCAGGGCGGGACCCGTCAGGCAGGCGCCGGGGTCAAGACCGGATCTCTCGTAGACGAGCGTTTCGAATGTTCCCTCAACGAAGATCACCGGCGCCCGGTCGATGACTGCCGCCTCCGCGCCAGCCGGTCCCAGCTCCCGCCGCTTGAGCACCGGTTTGGGTAGCGTCCCGATTGCTGTGACGCGCAAGGTGACGACCTCGACCGGCGTCAACCGCTGATCGTAGCCGTAGCGATGCTTGTGTTCGTCGTGAAACTGGGTGGCCGCGTCGCTCCAGGATGACCTGTCAAGCGGCAGCTTCACCCGGATTGGAATCTCGTAGGCCTGTCCCCGATAGCGCACGTCGAGCGCGACCTCGAATGCCTGGTCAGACTCCGGCACGCCTTCTCGCTCCAACCACACCGTCGCATCGGCGATGAGCTGCTCGAGGTCGCGCTGGTAGGCGTTTTCGTCGAGTTGGCCGATGAGACCGACGCGGGTCAACGTGAAGACCTGCTTGACGTCAGCCAGGAGGAACCCGAGCGCTGAGAGCACGCCGGGGCTCGGCGGAACCAGCATCGTTTCGATCCCGGCCAGACGAGCCAGCTCGGCGCCATGGACCGGCCCTGCCCCGCCGAAGGGCACGAGGGCTAGCTCACGTGGGTCGATGCCACGCTGAACGCTGACGACGCGCAACGCGCCGAGCATCCCCTCGTCGACGATGCGGATGATGCCGAGAGCCGCCGATTCGACCGTCAGACCGAGCGGTATCGCAACGTGGGTCTCGATGGCCCTGCGCGCCGCCTCGAAATCGAGTTGGACAGCACCGCCCGCCAACGTGAGGGGTAGGCGTCCGAGCACCAGATTCGCGTCAGTCACTGTCGGGACGGTTCCTCCCCGGCCATAACAGGCCGGTCCTGGCTCTGCGCCGGCACTCTGCGGGCCGACGCGGAGCGCCCTGGACGGGGAGACCGAGGCAATCGAACCGCCCCCGGCGCCAATTGTCGTGATGTCGATGATGGGAACTTTCACTGGGTAGTGGGATACCCAGGTCTCGGTCGAGAGCCGCGGCTCGCCCGCAGTGCTGAGACAGACGTCGGTGCTCGTCCCGCCCATATCCATGGAGACGACATTGGCATAGCCAGCCGCCGCGGCGACCGCACTAGCTCCCAGCACGCCCCCAGCCGGTCCAGACAGGACCGTGTTGACCGGCCGTTCGAGTGCCGTTGTCAAGCTCATCACCCCGGCATCGGAGCGGACTATGGAAATCCCGCTCGGTAACCCCTTGGTCACCAGGCCGTCCCTGATCCGCCCCAGGTATCGATCGACCGTCGGCATGACATAGGCGTTGAGGACGGTCGTCATGGTCCGCTCGTATTCCCGGTACTCGGGGAGCACGGCCGACGAGCGAGTGACAAATAGATCAGGGGCCATCTCGCGCGCGAGCGCTTCAACCCGCCGCTCATGGTCCGGGTTGGCGTAGCTGTGGAGGAGAGCGATGGCCAGTGACTCGATCCCTTCCGCCAACAGTTCCTGGATGGCCCCGCGCGTCGCCTCCTCGTCGAGCGGCGCGATGACCGCTCCGTCGGCGGCGACGCGTTCCGGAACGGCGCGAACCCGTTCCAGCGGCACGAGCCGCTCCGGTTTTTGCCAGCGAAGGAAGTTGGTGAAGATACCCGGGATGTAGGCCCGGCCGATCTCGAGCATGTCCCGGAAGCCAAGGGTGGTGATCAGCCCGAGGCGACTTCCTTTCCCTTCCAGGACCGCGTTCGTCGCCACTGTGCTGCCGTGCGCGATCGTCCGTACGTCGTGAGGAGGCGCGTCTGCCGCCTCGAGCACGCCATCGATGCCGGTGAAGAAACCCAGTGAGCGATCAGCCGGTGTGGTCGGCGCTTTGACAAACGTCAGGCGCTGCGTAGCGGCGTCGAGCAACACGACATCGGTGAACGTGCCTCCGATGTCGATCGCCAGCCGATAGCCCTCTGCGACGGTCATCCCCGCGCTCCTATTTCCCGTTTCCAGCCGAAGGAAAAGTCGACGCGCCGACCTTCTGTGAGGCGGGAGCGATCTGCTCGAAGGCCGCGGGATCAAAGCGAGCGGGTGTGATCCTGAGATACAACATCATCCTCCCGGTCGAGCACCCGAGTGAGACGCCCCGCGAAGCGGCCCATTTTCGCACCTGGTCACGCAACCGGTTTCCAAGGGGCACGCCTCGTGACCTCTGCGGCGAGACCAGCGGCCGAGTGCGCGTGCTCGCGCGTACCAATGACAGTGGTGCTGACGGCTACGGCGTGGCATCGCGTCGGGATACTCCCCGTCGGGAACGGTCGGATCACCCAGGAAGGTGACCACGGCGACGATCTGCTCGTTCCCCTCCGCCCGCTCCCTCACCCAGCCCGGATTATTCATGGAGGCGCTGATAGGCGGCCAAGGAGTCCCACAGGGGTTGCCCGGGATGACTGGAGGCCAGGCGCAGCCGGACCCGGTCGGCCCGTTGCCAGACGCGACCACCAATCTTGAGCACGCGCAGACGGAGGGTGTCCAACTGCATCCGCTCAACCCGCATCGCACGCAACCAGCGGCGCAGGGTATCGAGCAGCCAGTAGGCCACGGCATGCAGCAGCACGCGGAATTGGTTGGCCCAGAAGCGGTGATCACTCAGACGGTCGGCAAAGCAGGCCACTTTCAGATCTTTGATGCCATTCTCCCGCTCACCACGCTGGACGTACCAGGCGTAGAGCGCCTCGGGCGGATCGGCGCGCGTGGTGACGACGAAGCGGGTATTCGGTCCTTTCGGCAGGACTTCCGCCTTGACGATGACCCGCCGTGGGTGGTCCCAGCTCTCCGCCTGGTAGGTGACCTCACCGAGGAGGCGGACCGTCTCTGCTCCCGTTTCGGCCCGTTGGCGCTGCGCCTCTGCCGCCAGCGGCGCGGCAAGGGCGGTCAGCCGGGGATTGGTGATGAGGCCGATGGTGTAGAGAATGCCGGCCTGCTCGCACCAGTCGTAGATCGCCGGTACCGCCCCGCCGCTGTCCAGCCGCACTTCGATGGTCACCCTGGGCCAGCGCGCCCGCAGCGCCGCCACGATCCGCCTGAGCACGGCCTTCACCCCCGTGCTGCCATGGCTATTGCCCGGTCGCAAGACCGCGGTGATGAGCTGGTTGGTCTCCCCGTCGAAGACCAGCAACGGGTGGTACATGTGCTGACGGTAGTAGCCGTGGTAGGCACTCCCTTCTTGTTGCCCATGCGTGGGATCGTCCGTGCCGTCCAGATCCAGCACGATACGCGTCGGCACCCCGTCCCGTTCCCGCTCGCGCAGGTAGAGCTCGCCCAAGGCCACGGCCAAGCGGTAGCAGCTCTTGCGATCGACCGCATTCTCTAGCCGCGATAGGGTCGGTTGGCTGGCCAGATCGGCACCCGTCTCGGGCAGCCGTCCGCAGACCAGCTTGAGGAGCGGATCGGTGCGCAAGAAGTCGGCATCGTCCTGATCTTCGTAGCCGCAGGCGATCTGAAAGACCCGCTGGCGGACCAGCGTTTCCCGGGTGTGGCGCACGGGACCATGCCGCCACTCCGGGATGACCGCGGCGAAGGCCGCGCACAGCCCCAGCGATGCTTCGGCCTGATCGAGCCAGGCCAACCCGCCGTCGGAGGTCAGGCGACCCCCGTCGAAGCTGGCCTCCAACGGCAACGGGGCGGGCGTCGGAAAGCGATAGACGCCTATGGCAGACTGGCTCATGCGGGCACCTCCTGGCTCGGGGTCGGGTCAGCACCGTATCCCTACCAGAGAGGTGTCCCGCTGTCACCTCCCGCGCTCATGAATAATCCGGGCTAGTCGACTCGCTCGTTGGATGAGCGTCGCACGAGGTGGTCGTGCACGAGCGAC